>NMQN01000569.1 GCA_003575245.1 Candidatus Atribacteria bacterium 1244-E10-H5-B2
CAGCTCGAGGGGCGAAAGAAAATGGCGGGTTAACTATTGGTATTTTGCCAGGCAATGATCCTGCATGGGCTTCTGAATATACTGACATTACCATATTGACCGGGATAGGTCTTGCCCGGAATTACATTAATGTTTTAACCAGCAAAGTAATAGTTGCCCTTCCCGGGAGAACGGGAACTATTTCAGAGATTGCTTTGGCTTTGAATATTGGTAAAAAAGTGATTTCCTTAAATTTTGACTTGGGCCCTTTGTTTAAAAAATACGAAGAAGAGAAACAATTAATCTATGCCAAACAGCCAGAAGAAGTGATAAATTTTATTAAAAGAATATTAAAAAGTGATTTTGATAAGGAAGTTGGGAAATATGTCTAAGATATTAATGAAAGTAGATGGAGCTTGTTATCCTAATCCGGGGAATATGGGTATCGGGATAGTAATATATAAAAATGGGGTATTGATAAAAAAGATAAGTGAGGCTATTGGTTACGGAACTAATAATATTGCTGAATATAAAGCCTTAATTAGAGGATTGGAAGAGGTAAAAAAAATAAATCCCGAGCGGATAGATGTATATTGTGATAGCCAATTAGTAGTTAAACAATTAAATAGAAAATATAAAGTAAAGAATAAAGGAATAATTCCATTATTTAATCGGGTTGAAGAAATTATTCGGACTATTCCAGGCAAAATATATTTTATCTGGGATAGAAGAGATAATAATTTTGTGGCTGATGGTTTAGCTAAAAGAGCTATATCCGATGAAGAAATAAATAAGAGAAAAAAGGCTGCTAAAGATGTAAGAGTGGAAAAGAAAGATGGTTATTTTTTGGTAAGAAGTTCAAAATCAGGAAAATCCTATAAGGTTGATATAAATATTCCTCAGTGCGAATGTATGGATTTTTTAAGAAGGGCTCGAAAATTAAAACTCGAGTGTAAGCATATAATGGCAGTCCGAAACTTTTTACAAGAAGCGGAAAGAAAAAAGGAGACCAAGAATAGGCCAAAAATGAAAATTATGGTATTAAGCAAAATGGTAAAACCTCAAGTATGGGAGAAGACCTTTAATGAATTAAATAAAAAAGCAAAACTTAATTTAGAATTTATTATCCCTAAAACAAATGAAAGAGAAACTATTAAAAAATATCTCAAAGAAGTTGAAGTGGCAATAGGAGGAACTTTTAGTAAAGGAGACCTTGAACAGGCCAAGAAATTAAAATTAATTCAAATTCCTTTTACGGGGGTAGATAAATTGGATTTTGATTTATATAAAAATTGTCAAGGAATTTATATCTGCAACGTACATTCCAACAGAAATGCGGTTGCCGAGCACGCCTTTGCCCTTATTTTAGCCTTAGCCAAGAATATTGTCACTAATGATAGAGATTTAAGGTTGGCTAGATGGCATGGGTTTTCTACTAAGGAACCTACCGTTCAACTTCAAGGGAAAAGTTTAGGAATAGTAGGTTTAGGTTCAATTGGATGGGAGATTGCTAAAATTGGGCATTCCTTGGGCATGAAAGTATTTGCTTTGAAAAGGAAGATAGAAGAGAAGGATATAGAAAAGAAAAATATTATGGAATTTTTGGGAGAGAAGAAAGATTTAGAAAAAGTGATTAAAGAATCGGATTTTATTATTGCAGCTGTTCCTCTTACCAGAGAAACTAAAGGATTAATTGGGAAAAAAGAGTTAAAGTTAATGAAAGGAAAATATCTTATAAATATTTCCCGAGGTGTAGTAATAGATGAGAAAGCTTTGTTTAAATCTTTAAAAGAAGGTAGCCTTGCTGGAGCAGCAATAGATACCTGGTATCAATATCCTACTTCCAGACAAAAAGATATTTCACCCAGTAAGTATGATTTTCATAAATTAGATAATATTATAATGAGTCCCCATACAGCAGGATATGCCGATAGAGCATTAGAGGAAAACATTGAGTCTGTCTTTAAAAATATAGTGAAGATTTATTATGGTGAAGAACCAGAAAATCGGATAAATCCAGAATTAGAATATTGATAATAAAAAGATAGTGTATAGCGTACAGCGTGTAGCGTATAGGTGTAGGATAAATCATAAAAGAAAAAAACGTGAAGCGAAAAGCGCAAAAGCATAATTCAAAATTTAAAACTTTTTCGTATAATTTACCATTTTTATAATAAAAGGGAGCGGATAAATTCGCCCCCTTTTTATTTTGGTAATTTTCTTTGGGTGTATGCAATACGCCCCTACAAAATACTTGTCACTACATTCTTTTCTCTAATTTTAAGTTTTAAGTTTTGGTTTTACGTTTTATGCTTTTAGTTTTTCGCCCTCTTGCTATATGCTCTACGCTCTACGCTCTACTTTGTTTTCTGAGATTGCCACGCTCTCTATACTCGCTCGCAATGACATTTCTGGTTTCTTGTTAGTGACTTCTGAATTCTTTTTTGCAAGATACAATCTTATATTCTTCTGACTCCTGAATTCAGAATACTTCTTTCTTAACTCTACGCTAAACGCTATACGCTAGTTTGCACGAGATACGATTCACGAGATACGAGATACGTATCTCATGGTTTGGTCAAGTATTTCAAAAATTCAGAATCAGTAGAAAGTAAGACAGTAGTTTTGTCTTTAAAAGTTTTTCTGTAAGCTTCTAAAGTCCTGTAAAATTTATAAAATTCAGGATCTTGATTGAAACTCTCAGCATAGATTCTAATAGACTCTGCTTCTCCTTCACCTTTTAAAGTTTGAGCAGTCTTATAAGCTTCGGCTAAAATAACTGTTTTCTCCCTTTCGGTTTCCGCAATAATTTTAGCTGATTCTTCCTGGCCTTCAGCTCTGTATTGTTTGGCTATTCGTTCCCTTTCTGCTCTCATTCTATCAAAAATGAATTTTTCATTTTCTGGAGGTATCCTTACATCTACAATTTCTATTCCATAGGTTTTGGCTTTTTCATTACTTATCTCGGTGACTCTTTTCATAATACCTTCTCTTTTTTCCGATACTATTTCACTCATATCAAACAATCCTAAGTCAACTCTCAATTCTGAATAGATAATGTCGTCTAATCTTGCCTGAGCACCATTTAGATCTCTAACTGTTTGTAAGAATTTTAAGGGATCAATAATTTTCCAACGAGCATAATTATCCACAATTAGAGTCTTTTTGTCTTTAGTAATGATTTCGGTCGGGGCAGCATCGTAAACCAGCAGTCGGTCTTCAAAAAATACTACATTTTGAATGAAGGGAAGTTTCCAGTTTAAGCCAGGCTCTTTAATTGCTCTTATCGGTCTACCAAATTGTAAAACAATTGCTTGTTTAGTTTCATCAACAATAAATAAACTTAAATTAGCTAAGAATAAGATTGCTACAATAAGTATTATTAATAGTGTTCCTTTTTTCATTACTTAGTCACCTCCTTAGAAGGAGCTGCGAGAATTTTTGTGTCCCCTAATGGTAAAAGATTTATTAAGGATTGATTTTCTTCTAAATCAACTATTACTTTATTCATATTCGGTAAAATTTCTTCCATAGTTTCCAGATAAAGGCGAGCTTGAGTTATATATTCACCTTTTTTATATTCAGTTAAAATACTATTAAATTTTGCAACATCACCCTC
>NMQN01000653.1 GCA_003575245.1 Candidatus Atribacteria bacterium 1244-E10-H5-B2
AGGGTGGTAAAACATGAATAGATTAATCCATATGGTGCTTATAGGTATGTTACTATCAATAACCTATGCTATTTATACCCTACCAGTCCCGGCAGCGGAAGAGCCTAAATATTTTATTTTAGAAGCCAGCGGGTACTATCCGGGACCCGAGTGCTGTTGGCCTGATGATGATGGCTTTACCGCCATAGGCGACGTGGCTGGTAGGGGATCGATCGCCATCGATGATTCTAACGGTCCTCTACGCATGGGTCAAAGGGTATGGGTAGAAGGCTACGGTCTTGGCAAATGTAACGATAGAGGGAGTGCTATAAAGGGCTGGAAGATAGATTTATGTTTTGAGACGCTTCAGGAGGCTAAAGAATGGGGTAGGAAACTGGTGAAAGTTTATATATTGGAGGCAAAATAATATGAAGCTATTACGAAGTATTGCATTAGGAGCACTTGTAACAATCTTTCTATCTGGATTTGGATTTGGAGCTGTCCGTTTTGTTATCTTTTTAGGGGAGATTAATCCTATATATCCTTTTATGCTGATTCTTATCGGAGTATGGGCATTCTGTACAGCAATTTTTTACTCCAATAAATAAAGGAGGCAAAATAATATGGAGTTCATATTTTGGCTAATCGGATCGGCAATGATGGTGTGGTTTTACTTGGAATTTTTAGGGTAAAAATAAACTATAAATGATGTGTAGAGATACTATAAAAAAAGAAGGGAGAACTATAAATATGACTTATACAGAACTATTTTTGCTGAAAGAATTATTAACTGACATCAAAGAAGGTAAGGAAATCAAAATCGATCACAGCACCAAAGTAGTGTTAGCAGATCCAGAAGATTATTTCAAAAACTTAATTTCTGATATTGATAAGAAAAAAGTAAAAAGCAAAGACCCGGTTATGTATTATCGATTGGCCGTTGAGGTGAACAAATAACATTGGACTTCAGTGTTTTACAGGAGTATAATACCAGTATGAGGATTATAATTATGTATTACAAAGGAAACCAAATAAACCGAATAAAGCCAAAAGAGAGGGTTAGCTATATACATTCCCTGCCAAAAGGCGGGTCTGTCCTCAGTAGTTAACCCTTTTCTTTTGGTTTTTTATGTTAGAGGTTATTTATGATACCAAAAAAATCGACACCAATAAAGAACGAGATATTGATCGATATATTTGCTAAAGGAATGCTTAACAAAGAGGAAATGAGAATTATATTTTATATTATCCGGTGGAGTTGGGGCTTTGACGGATTAGGAAGAAGGCAAGATTGGACCAAGAAATTAACTAAAAGGAAGATAGCCGATAGTATAGGAATGCAGGAGAGTCATTCTAATGAAAACATTAATAGGATGATTGCTGAAAACAAAATAATTGTAAAAGATGGATGTTATCAATTCAATGAGCATTATGAGAGTTGGAAAAACTTACCGAAAAGGGAAGTTTCTAATGACAAAAAACTTACCGAAAAGGGAAGTAAAACTTACCGAAAAGGGAAGGTGGGCTTACCGAAAAGGGAAGGTGGGCTTACCGAAAAGGGAAGTTTAGGCATGCCTAACAATCAAGGAGAGGGCATAAAAAACAAGGATGTCAGGGGGGGCGAACATATGTCTAAAGAAACTAATACTAAAGAAACTAATACTAAAGAAAAGAAAAAAACACTAAGTAAAGCCTCTTTTGATAAAGAGGCAGTAGTGTATCAGCTAACCATATATTTAGAGGGTAAAATTAGAGAAAATAATAAGAGCGTTCAGAAAAGAGATGAATCTCAGTTACAATCCTGGTGTAAAGATATAGATAAATTGCTTCGGTTAGATAATGCTAACCCTGATGAGGTCAAACAAATAATAGACTGGGTAGTAGAAGATAAGTTCTGGGCTAAAAATATCCTATGCCCGGCCAGTCTGCGAAAACAATATCCGAGATTCTATAAAGAGGTAATAGACCGGGGCAAGAGCCTAGAAGAAAAGATAGCGACAGATCACCGGCTTGACGGTGTGGATTAAGGAAGGGAATAAAATGGATAAAAAATTATTTTTACAGAGTTTAAACAGTTTGGAATCTGCCTTTGGTGAAAAAGTGAGCGAGGACAGGGCTAAAATATATTGGGATATATTAAAGGGTTATTCCGATATAGAAATAAAAAAGGCGGTAATTGGGTCCATTAGGGGATTGAAATTCTTCCCTAGGATATCTGAAATTATAGAAATGATTGAGGGGAATATTGAAGATGAAGCAGAGATTGCCTGGTTAATTTTAAAAGAGAAGATAGAGAGATATGACGGTTATATGTCTGTATCCTTCCCTGAAAATCCGGTAATAGGCTCAGTGGTAGAGGCCTTGGGTGGCTGGATAAGAATATGTGATACTACGATTAAAGAAGAAAAATGGGTAAAAAAAGAATTTATAAAGCTTTATTCCATTATGAAGAAAAAAAGCAATCATCCAGAGCAATTACCGGGGATCTTTGAAATAGAAAATAGCCAGAAAGGTTACAGTGAAGAATACATGCTGGAAAGACATGGTAGATATCTTAATGGAACCAAAGTAAAAGGTAAAAAGCTATTAAAAAAAAGAAATTAAATAAGGCCCTTCTGCAAGGTGTATTGGGGGTTTGCCAAAAACCCGAACTTTGGCTCTTGGCTCAATTAACCAAACAGAAGGGCCTAAAAAGAGAGGAGATTAACCGATGAGATTAAAATGGGGCGAAGAAAAGATTAAAGGATTCAGTAAACCGGTTAAAAAAGTAGAAGAGGTTAATATTTGGGCCTGGTGGGCTTTGTTTGGGGCAGTGGTAATTATGGTAGTCCTGGTTATATTAAAAATGTTAGGGAAGATCTAAAAGGAATAATTAGATGCACATAGCCAAAGGTGGTTATCGTAAAGATTTAAAGCAGTATTTCAGGTCGAAAATGGAAGCAAATATAGCCCGATATTATAGATATATCCGGGAATGGTATATCTATGAATATAAGGAATTTGAATTTAAAACTATTAAACGTGGCCAGAGGTATTATAAGCCAGATTTTTATTTACCCGCTTCAGACTCTTGGGTTGAAGTAAAGGGCTTTTTTGGGGCTTCGGATAAAACGAAATTAAGGCGATTTAAGAAATATTATCCGGAAGAATTTGCCAAATTGAAATTTATAATACCGGATAAATATGCAAAGTCAAAGGCCAACGGTAAAATGATTAAGTTTTTATGTGATGATTTGAAGATAGATTTTGAAAAAATAATGAGCTATAAGGAGATAGAGAAATATAGCAAGTTAATCTCTGGGTGGGAGTAAATTGACTAATCAGGGGTAGGTGAAGTAAAATAAAAAAAGAAGAAATAAGGTGCAAAGGAACATATCGGGAAAAGCCTTGTGAGAGGAGATTATTTAATGGCTCACCGGGATTTGATGTATTTAGCAATAAACCAAAGAAGCAAGAAATTATATGTCCGAGGTGTGGATCGAGGAATTTGGTTAGTTGCGATATATTTGGAAGGGTAATTGTTGAATTAAAGGAATAGTTAAAATTAAATATCGACAGAGCGACCAGATCGCCAAACTGGAAAAGCAGAAATTGCTTTTTGGTTTGGCT
>NMQN01000280.1 GCA_003575245.1 Candidatus Atribacteria bacterium 1244-E10-H5-B2
CCTATTAGATATAACCCAAATCTATATTTCACAGTATGAGATAGGAGGACTTGTTCCTTCTAAGAAAATGATTAAGAAGATTGTTGAGATTCTGGGCCTTAATGAAGAGACATTTAATAAAGAGCTTTCCCAGTTCTATCAGGCCAAAAAGAAAGAGCTAAGGAAACAAATAAAGGAGAGGTAAGATGATAAGGAATGCCAAAATATAAATGCTTAAATTGTGGAAATGACCAGAGAAGGCATTTTAAATATATTTAAATAGAGAAAGTAAATTCCGAACACTTAAGTATTAAATAATAATGGGGTGGTTAAATTCAAAAAATAGTTTTTACCAAAGGAAGGCCAGAAAGAAAGAGTTAAAGAAACAAAATATTTAAGAAAGGAGGTGAACCGAGAGTTAATGTATGACGATAAATGCGTCAATGGAAGGATGGTTAAAGAGGATAGCATAACCTCTCAAAAAAAGTGCTTGATAAATTTTTTCATAGGAGGAGATAGTTAATATGAGTAAGAGAATTCTTAGAAAAAGGGAGCTTCTAGATATAATACAAGGTGCTACTTTTCTTGGTACAGGAGGGGGTGGCTCCCCCAAATCAGGAGAAGTACTTGTGGAAGGGTTTCTTTCAGGGAAAGAGATAGAATTAGTATCTGTGGATGAGGTTGAGGATGAAACTAAGATAGTAGTGGCTGCGGGTATGGGTGCACCAGAAGTGCTTTTAAAAAGGGGTTGGTCAAGAGAAACTGTTAATGCCTTTAATGCATTGGAAAAAGTTACGGGAGAAAAGTTTGACTACGTTATCCCTGTAGAAACTGGGGGGTTCAACAGTATTACACCGATGACCATAACTGTGGAAAAGGGAATTCCTACAATAGATGCCGATGGTGCCGGTAGGGCAATTCCAGAACTTCAACAGACAATGTTCTGCATAAATAATATCCCCATATCTCCAACAGCACTAGCGGATCATGCTAACATTTGGGTAGTTATAAACGCAGAGGATCCCTTTAAGATGGAGGGCCTTGCAAGAGCTGTTACAACAGAGCTCGGCATGCAAGCAGGGATAGTTTGTCATATAATGTCAGGAAAAGAAATGAGGGAAGCGGTAATAACAGGTACAATTTCAAAGGCAGAAAAAGTAGGGAAAGCAATTCGTGAGGCAAAAGAAGCTAACAAGGACCCGGTGGAAGCAGTATTGAGTATTGTAGGTGGCTTTGTGCTAGGAAAAGGAACAGTAATAAGTGTATCTACGGAAACAAAGGGAGGTTTTGATTTTGGGAAAGCCATCATTAAAGGAGATGGAGAAACAATCAGAGTTGACTACAAGAACGAGAATATGTTGGCCTGGAGGAATGAAAACCTTGTAGCAATGGTGCCAGATGGAATCTGTTATATTAGCTTAGCTGGGCAACCCTTGACCAACGCTGATATCAAAGAAGGTATGGATGTTGCCGTAATTGGGATAAAGGCTCCTGATAAATGGAGAGTCCCAACTGGATTTGATGTTTTCAGAAGAGCAGTAGAAGCCATTGGTTACAGAGGAGAGTACAAGAAAATAGAGGAGTTAAATAAAAAATAGGAGGAGATGAGTATGAGTGTTAAAGAAGATTGGGCATGGGAAGATAAATTTGGTGACTATTCAATGGTACCGGTGCCAGTACATGAGAGAAGATCCTTACTGAGCATCTTTTATGTTTATACGGGTGTGTTAGCCTGCATTGCTGTGCTCTGGGGAGGAGGAGCGCTTGGTTTGCAGTTCACACTCAAGGAGGTAGTAGCAGTTGCCATAGTAGGTTCAGCAATATTAGCGGTCATCGGAGGACTTACCTCTGCGATCGGAGGAATTTCTAAGTGTTCTACGTATGTAAATATGAGATATCCTTTTGGGCGAATAGGGTCGCAGCTATTTGGCACAATTATTGCTGGTATAGCCTGTGGAATTGGCTGGTTTGCTGTGCAAACTTGGCTGTTTGGCATCATAATAAATTCCCTTTTTCCAAATGTATGGTGGGCTGAGGTAGGTGTTGCAGCAATTTGGGGAGGCCTGCTTATGATGACTACAGCCATCATCGGTTTTAAAGGTCTTGCATGGCTCAGCTATTTAGCTGTTCCATTCTTTATGATACTTGCAGGTGTTGGAGTTATGATAGGTATAGCAAATGCAGAAGGATTTGCAGGACTTACCGGTATAAAACCGCCGACTCCGGCTTCCTTTAATGTTGGTGTGACACAAGTTGTGGGTATGTACATAGCTGGGGGTGTGATCACCGCTGATATTTCTCGGTATACAAAGAAAGTCTTAGATGGACCTATATCATGGATAGTGCAGATTATCATATTCCAAGTGTATATGCTCACAGGAGCTGCAGCACTAACATTGGCAACAGGAGCTACAAATGTTGCCCAAGCACTACTTGTTGGGGGAGCAGGTCTTGGGGCAATATTAATGGCAATCTTTGGGCAATGGACAACAAACGATAATAATCTGTACAATGGAGCTTTATCATTTAGTACATGGATTCCCATTAAAAAGAAATATATTACTATTGTTGAAGGTCTAATAGGCGTGGTGATAGCAGCCTGGATTGGTTTTTATGCCGGAGCAAGTATGCAACCATTTATGGATTTCTTAACTTTTCTTGGAAAGATTTTACCTGCTATAGGTGGTGTATTAGTTGCTGACTTTTATCTATACCGTTGGTATAAAAAGGAACCTCTCAGACAGAGATACCATTTAAAACCAGGGATGAAGATTGCTCAAGTAAACTGGGTTGGCTGGGTTTCAGTTGTGCTATCAACAATAATTGGTGGATGGGTAATAAAATCTGGGATAGCAGCCCTTAATGTAATGGTACTTGGAGCAGTATTTTATATAGTGATTGCCATCGTGTGCGATGGATTGGGCGTAAAGATAGATATTGGTGAACATATCATAGATAAAACAGGAGTGTGATAATATGAAATTTACAAAATATATTCAGATTTCAACAGGTGTGCTTTTGACATTTTCTATAATACTTCTGATATTAGCAGGTGTAGTGTGGTCTAAAAACATCTATGCAGGGATTATATATCTAATAATAGGCATAATTCAGTTAATATCCACTCTCCTATTATATTATCAAATTGGAAAAATAAAAGATATAACCGAGATGGGTAACAGATCAGTGCAGCACAACTGGATTATTCTTTCAATAGGAATTGCAGGATGTGCTTTATTTTTAGCTCCTTTCTTTGAAATAGATTCTATGGCGATTCCTTATACAGCCTTTACAGTTTGTTTAATTTCAATTCTGTTGAGCATTATCAACATCTATAAAGCAATAAGAGAAGCAAAAGCACGGATGGTTGTATAAACCTATTTCACTTTTTTCTGTATTTGAGAAAAAGTAAGGGTAAAAAATTATAGAGCGCACAGAGTGGAAGCAATTAAAAGTTTCTCAATAACTTTGCGATGTCTTTTTAATCTTTCAAATTAAGGGAGATGGTGCACGTGGAATAATGTAATAAGAATTTGGAGAAAGGAGGGAAGATAGAAAATTATCCAAAAATAAGAAGTCTTGCCTTATCGGCAAGGATTACAAAATT
>NMQN01000279.1 GCA_003575245.1 Candidatus Atribacteria bacterium 1244-E10-H5-B2
TTCTAAAGGAATTCACGTCCAAGGTACTAAAGACTGCACCATTTCTGATGTCACTGTTAGTGGTAACGGTTTTTCTAGTTCTACTCCCTCCAAGGCTTGTGGTATCTACTTACAAAATTATGCTGATAACTGCACTATTACTAACGCTAATATCAAGGACAATGTAAGGGGTATCGTGATATGGACTTATATCAAAGACTGCACTATTACTAACGCTAATATCAAGGACAATGTAAAGGAGTAGAACTAGAAAAACCGTTACCACTAACAGTGACATCAGAAATGGTGCAGTCTTTAGTACCTTGGACGTGAATTCCTTTAGAACTGTTGTTACTGACGATGGTATTGATAATGGTGTTACCACTACTATTGGGGCCCCATAGACCTATCCCTAGTTTACTGTCTGTTACTGTGACACCAGAAATGGTACTGTCACTAACACTAACCCATCGAATACCTTCCTCTTTGGCATTGATAACTTTGAGGTTCTGCAATGATACATCAGATATTTCAGCCTCGATAAGAATGCCGTAATTAGAGCCATTGGCATCAATGGTAGGAGTGGTACCAGTTTTACCTACAATGGTCAAACTTTTATCAATTGTAACAGTTTCTGGGTATGTCCCCGCTGGTACTTCAATGGTATCGCCAGCTGAAGCAGCATCTATAGCCTCTTGGATAGTTCTAACAACTGTAACTATTAAAGTATCAGTCTTGTCCCCGTAGCATACAGTAATTTCAGCCATCCCTTCTCCAACTGCTTTAACCGATTTCTGAAAGTCACTGGGACTAGTAAGTAATACTTTTGCGATAGTAGGATCATTTGACACATAAACACAGTCGTTAGTTACATTTTTGGTATCACCATTACTATAGTTAGCAGTAACTTTGAAAAAGTCTTTTTCTCCTACAAATAAGCTCATGGTCTTTGGATCAACTTCAATTCCAGTAAGCACAATCTCAGGATCAGGTTCAACTGCTTTAACCGTTATGGTAAAACTTTGAGTAGTAGCTTTTTTCCCATCACTCACTTTTACAATAACAGCATTAGCCCCTATCTGTTTTGGTGTCCAACTAATTAGCCCAGTACTAGGATTAATGATCATACCCACAGGTTTTTTAGTCAGAGAATAGGTCAAAACATCACCTTCGGGGTCGGTCGCATTTACATCATAAAGATAAACTACTCCTATAATTGCAGTACCCCCTGGGATTGATGTTATAATAGGAGCATAATTAACTATTGGTGGTGGAGCTGGGGGTTTACTTACTGTGATAGGAAAACTCTGAATGATATACAATACTCCGTCAGATACTTTCACAGCAACAGCAAAATTCCCTTCAGCTTTGGGAGTCCACTTAATCAATCCGGTAGTAGAAGTTATAGTCATACCGGCAGGTTTGGTAATCAGAGAATAAGCCAGGGTATCGCCTTCGGGGTCGGTTGCATTTACATCATAAGTATAAGTTTCTCCCAGTTCCACAGTAGTAATCGGGATTGAAGTTATAATCGGAGCCTGATTTCTTGCCTTACAACCCACAAGCAAGAGCAAACACAGTAACAAAGTTATTAACGTTAAAATTCTTTTATTCCTCATTTAAAAAATCCTCCTTAAAAAATTTTTTAATATTTACTCCTAGAAAAGACTCTCACATCTCCTGTCTGTAAACTATATAATCACCTCCTTATTATTTATAATAAATCGCCCAGGGTAGCTCTAACTTGCGGTCCTACGCTTTCTCTGATATTCCCGGTTGTATTCTCTGATCCTTTCCTTATTCTTTTCTATCCAAAGTTTTCTCCGAATCTGACAGGCTTCTAAATTCTCCTGGTAATATTTCAGGTTCCTCTTTTTAATTTGTTTCTTATTTTTCTTATACCACTTATGAGCAAATTTCTTTAAATATTCTCTATTCTCTTCTTGATAATTTTTATAATAAGCACTCCTTTGCTCCTGATGATTCTCCCGATATTCTTTAACTTGGACTAACCTTTTAGCCCTATTCTGATAGTAGTACCGCAAGGATTCTTGACTCCGGCAAGCCTTGCAAATATTAATCCTGCCATCAGTATTTCGCTTGTCTGATGAAAATTTGAAGATATATTTTGTTTCCCCGCACTTCGAGCAAGTCTTAAAGCATATAGTCTTTATCCTGTTCTTTCGTTCTTCAAGTTCCTTTTCAATATCAGAATACCGAGTATCAAATTCAAAAGACTTTTTAGCCACAGCTAAACCCCCTTCGATCTTTCCACTCTTTAGGTTTATATTTTTATTTATCTAAGTATTTAACCACATCTCCAATCAATAAAAGAAGAGTTTTCGGTAATTTTGCTTTCATCGATTCCTGATTGCTTTACGATTAACTTTTTTATTCTGTCCATAGATTTCATTTTATTCCTTCACTTCCTTTTATTGCTTAATAATTCGTCCAGAATAGCCCTTAAACCGCTCATATTTCACTTTGTTAGCGTTCATTTAGCCTACTCGATACCTTTCTATCAACCCCTTTTTTAGTTCTAAATCTCAAAAGCTATGAGAAATAAGGTCTTTTCGTTGATTTAGCTAAATTTAGGCCTTCAAATTTGCGTTTTAAGCCCCCTGTTTTTTCTAATAGGTAATATCATAAGCGTAAAAATCGCTATTCCCCTTATAAATTCCCATTTCTTAAGTTTTTACGGGTCTTTAATAATTTAATAGTCAGATCTCTCCGAAATTTCTTATTCTTGGTCTGATTATTAGAATAGACTTCTTCAAGTTCACTACCACAATCAGGACATTTCTCTTTATATTTGTGTTTTACACTCCAGCCACAAAATACACCTTTACATTTAGGACATAAATATTTAGGCATTATTTACCATCTTCCACCTTAAAATTTTTACCCCTAATGAATTTCTCCAATTCCTGTTCCCTTATCCGGTAAACCTTATCAAATTTAATTGCCTTCAATTCCCCCGACCTAACGTAATGGTATATTGTGTTATAATGCAGGTTTAGTTTTTCTGCCACTTCGCGTATGGTCAGCATTTTTCATCATCTCCTTTAATTAGAATTTATACTACCTAATATTATATAACAAAGATTTACACCTGTCAACAACTATTTAATTTACTTTACATAAGGCTTATTATAGGACTATGTAAAAAACCCTTTGTTTATAAGGGTTTCAAACCGCTAAAATCGCCTTTTTCGCCTTAAATTAAGTTTTTATATTATAGCTTAATTTTCAGCTAAGACTCTTAATAAATAAGGGATAGCCGGCTATGATAGGCTACTTTACATAAAACTTTTAGAGGGATCGCTTTTTTACTGCCCCATACTGACCCTATTTTAGTTAATTTGGTCCCATCCTGGTCCAGTTTTATATAATTTGTTAAACCTGCGTATAACCTGCGTATAACTTACTACAATAAAAAAAGAGGGTATTCCTACCCTCTAATTTAGTATCATATAATGTCATATAATTTTGCTTCTTATTTCTCTCAAAACCTTTATGATTTAAGAGTTTCAGGAGAGAAAGGCAATTTTATTTTTAATATAAATTCTTTGCTTCCCTTTTTATCGATATTTAGTTTCATTAGT
>NMQN01000599.1 GCA_003575245.1 Candidatus Atribacteria bacterium 1244-E10-H5-B2
AGGAAATTTTGCCTAACCAGATTCTAGCTATAACATTCACACGCGCTGCAGCATACGAACTACGCAATCGAATTGCTGATGTATTAGAAGGACTGATAAAAAGATTCTACCCTCAAGTGTGTCCAACGGAGTACCTTCAACTCGGACTGCCACAGGAACATCTCTGGATTCAAGTGCCTCCCTGATTACTGATGAAAAAGCGCTATATCTGTCACTCCGCATCAATATCAAAATATCCTTGGGAGCATAACCTTTCCTGTCTAAAAGGTATTTACAAATAGTTGCTACTCCTTTAGCTTCAAATTTTTGATTTTTGAATCTGAGAATGCGGACTTCCCCTTCGCCCGCATTATAGCGAGGTCTGAGTGGTTTTTCGAGACGGGTCGGATCTAAATTGGCCACAAACAACGATAGGTCGATGATACTATGATCACAACGGATACAGGTTCCGAGAGTAAGCGATGATGACGGAATATAGTCCCTGTCAAATCTGCGTATGCCCTCAGGGTGGGCGTATCTGAAACCGTAAATGCTTTGATCGTCATCCCCCGCCCCAAAAACTTCAACTCCCTTGTCCCGAATAGCATAGATTACTGCTAAATCGCAACGATTCAGATCCTGATATTCATCGACCAGTAAATGTAAATAGTCGGATTCAAGTGAAAATTCTTCGGACTGTTCAAGAGCTAGCTTGAGCTGGTAGACCAATTCCGAACGTAGGGTATATCCAAAAACCTCTCTATGTTGGCGCCATGCTCCCAAAAATCGTGGGTCAGGGAACCGATTTCCCCATTCTTCCTCATCAGCGACTAGTGTCTGCCAATCCGCAGAGAGTAAACTAAATTTTTCTTTGACAGTCTTAAGATTGTAGTCCAAAATAACTTTTAAATCCTCCAAGATTATATTACGCTCTTCCCAATTGTCAGCAATACGGAGAGGTCAAGGAATCGACTCAATAAGATAAGAGTTCTGCAATAGCTGTCGAAGGGCGAAGGAATGAAGGGTAGAAACTCGGGGTAACTCGTTTTGTTGACCTTCTAATACATCAGCAATTCGATTGCGTAGTTCGTATGCTGCAGCGCGTGTGAATGTTATAGCTAGAATCTGGTTAGGCAAAATTTCCTTCTCGGTTACTAAGTAGGCGGCACGGCGTGTCAAAGTCAAAGTTTTTCCAGTCCCAGGACCAGCGAGCAGCCGAGCATGGCGTCCAACATGAGAAGCCGCTTTTTTCTGGTCATCAAGTAAATTTCTATCCCATTGCATTTCAATCATTCCCTCCTATAGTCCGAATGGCAGATAACTCTAAATAACCGAACTACTTTGTTTGTGCTCCCAAATCGGTATATTTTGCAAAGTATTCTGTTTATGCACGAACCATTGTATAAAAAATACTTAATATCTACACAGAATTTTGCCCGGACACTTTTTTAAGATATTTTTCAATATCTTTTTTACAAGAACTTCGCAATTGAACAATTTTTTCACGTGCTTCATTTTGAAGTAAAAGAGGCCCCATAGTTCTTGAAGTTTTAATTTTTTCTAACTTAACATAGTCTGATAAAGCCTTATTTATATTGTTAAACTGTCCATATATTTTTATAAGATAACTTAGATGTTCCTTTTGGTGAGTAGCTAATATCCCCATTTTAACCCTAAGAACTTCTCCTCCTAAAGTAGATAAATATTCAGAAGAAAATTTATTCTGTAAATTGTTGTTAAGGTTATTATTTATTTCGTCTTGTAAAATATTTAGCATTTGTATGGCTTCTTTTTTATCTTTTTTTACCCGCGATTGTTCACCAAGATAATAACCAAAATATATCGAGATAAATATTATTATAGCATTAATAACGATGGTAAATATTTGAATTATTCATCACCCAACCTATTTTAAAATGTTATATCTCTTTATTCTAAAGGTCATTCTAATTATCAATACTTGTTCTTTCATCTTTCGCAATCACATTATTTTCTCCTTCTCTTTTATTTTATCTTTATAATCCAACCTTTCCTCTTTCCACTTATAGAATAATATAATAAAATAATAAAAAATTATATTTTGTGTTAGTTAAATTTCAAAAGTGCACTATTTAAGAATCAAAAGTGCACTAAATTAAGCTCAGAATTTTTAACTTTTTGATTACCTAAAAAATTATCTTTATGCCAGAATCTTACTTCCGATACACCGGATTCTTTATCCGGCACGATCCGAAGTTGTATCCTTTCATGTAGTGGTGCACCAGGCACTTTTAATTCTAAAGTATTTATAGAAACTTTGCGATAAGAATTTACCATTCTATCAACCCTTAAGCAGAAGATATCTTTGGTTGACCTAAAAGGCGGCATTATCCTAAATTCTCTAAAGAGAGTTCTTTTTTCTCTTATTGCTCTTTGAAATCTGATATAAGGTATCTCCCCGGTGGTAGAATGAACTATTCGGTAATTGTATTTCCCAACAAGGCTATTTAGAATTAATTGAGCTTTTTTAATATCCCTGATATTTTCTCTATAACAGGTCCTTACTAATCTGTCCTGAATCCACCTGTAGGGTCTTTCAATTTTACCCTTGGCCTGCGGAGACAGCGCATAGGTTACCTTCACCCTACAGTCATCTAAAACCTGTTTCCACTGCGGATTGGCCTCATCAGTAAGTTTGTAGTGATTTCGCCAGTAAGAATCTCTACCTTGTACAAAGCGAAAGATTGAATGACTATCTACATAATAGGCTAGAGGGAATCCATATTTTAATAAAACTGCCTCTAAGGCCAAAATATGTTCCCAGGTGGTCTCTCTTTCTACCAAGCAAGCATACAGGATTAACCTGCTGTAATCATCGATTGAGGTAATCAGATACCATTTACTAGCATAAGGGGCAAACAGGTGATGAGAGGAATCGTGTTGGATAAGTTCTCCGGGATAGTTAGTTAATACCTCTTTCTCATGAGCTTTTCTCTTCGGCCGTAAAAAGTAAAAATTATTTCTTTTGGCCCGGTCGATTATGGTAGGTAAAGATACCTTCTGGCTATATTTTTGTTCTAAAAGATCTTTTATATAACTGTAGTTATACCACTTAATCGGTATATCTTTATTCTTGATTAAATCTTTTTCGATCTTTAGTTCTTTTACAATATTTCTCTCAATATCAGGATCTATCTTTCGATTAATTGTTTTTCTTTCATATTGAATAGAAAAGCTATCCGGGTCTTTGCGATATTTGGCTAGTAATTCAAAGAATCTCCTTCTTTTTATTCTGAGCATTTGCAAGATGTAATTAATCTTAATTTTTTTATCCAGATAACTTTTTAAAAGTGATTTAACCTGACCATCGGTAAAGTTTTTGTGTAATTGTTTAGACATAATTTAGAACCTCTTTTCTCTTTAGAATTTAGTTCTAGATTACATCTTTTTTATCATTTTGGGTTAGTGCACTTTTGAATTTTAAATCATCAGAAAACAGTGCACTTTTGATTCTTAAATGACAGTGTTAGTTAAATTTCAAAAGTGCACTATTTAAGAATCAAAAGTGCACTAAATTAAGCTCAGAATTTTTAACTTTTTGATTACCTAAAAAATT
>NMQN01000427.1 GCA_003575245.1 Candidatus Atribacteria bacterium 1244-E10-H5-B2
AAAATTCTCGATTCAATTGGGACAGCACATCAAATTTGGAAATTGCTTTTCTTCTCTTCTTATTATCCAACTCAGCAATTATTAAACTTTGTTTTCCACTGCTTCTTACTAGAAATCCACTTTCCCTCCTGGTCATTGCCAGTGGTGCGTGAATCATTGATTCTCCCCAAAAGTCTTGCTCCCCCAGGAATCCATTAAATCCACTCTCTACCGCAAAGAATTGATTCTGCTGGACTTCTTGCCACATACCACTTACCTGTAAAGCTCGATTTTTTTCTCCTATAAAGCCTACCGGGGATAGAACAATTTCTACACCCTTTAAAGCCGCCATCCGAGAAACCTGGGGATAAAAAACATCTGTTGAAGTTATTAAGGCAAGTTTCCAATCCTTTATTTCTTTTAATTCAATCTTTGTTCCCCGGGAAAATCCTAATTCTCTTTCCCAGCGCGCCAAATAAATTTGCCTTTGTTTAAATTGGACTTTTCCATTTATTATCAAGCAGGATTCATGGTAGATATTGCCTTTTTCTTTTCGCCAATAACTTCCCGGACAAATTGCAATCTTACACTCCCGAGATAATTCTTTAACTTGTTTGATGTATTCTGTGGAATCTGCTTCCTTTATTAAACTCTGTATACTCCTATCCGGGTAGCTCAGTTGCTGGAAAAAACACCCCGTAAATCCGGGAAACACTATTATATCAACCTCTCCTTCTATCGCTTTTCCAAGATATTTTTTTATTTTATCCACTAAAGTCTTTGTTTTATCTATCCTTTTCCATTCACTTTTCTGCCATTCTACCGAGGCTACCTTCATTCCCTCCCCTCCTTAATCAAGACATAATAGAGAGAATAAGCCAGATACCCACAACCCGAAGCAAAGCCAACTCCGGTCTTAGCTTCTCCTGAATCTTTATCAAAGCTCTCCACAAGAAGACCATAGTCCATATTCGCTTTTTTCAACCATTCCAGTGCCTTTTTTGATAATAGGGGGTTTAGGATGCTCCCACATAATCCCAGACCTGAAGGAGTATGGGGATGGTGATCACAGGCCAGTTCATTTATCCTGGCATTTACAAAGTAATAAGGGTATAAAGAAGAATAATAATAATCTATAGTATTTTTAAATATTGGGTTATCTTTATCTACAAATCTATAAAAGCAAAGAGTTCCTAAACTCCCGGGAGGGTCATTATACAATCTGAAATTTTCCTTCCCATCAGTAGACCATAAAAATATTTTCTTCCCTTCTACTTCCTTGACTAAATATTTATAGATCCCTTTATGAATGTTTTTGATTTTTTGGTTTATAAGCTGTGCCTTTTTTATCTTCCCTTTTTTAAATAAAATATCCCTCAAATTCTGCAACCCTCGCCAGAGAATAACATTATCAATAGTAACCAGAGGGTATTCTGCAGGATCGTCAGAAGGTAGCAAGAAAGTTTTAAATAATCCGGTTTGGGGATCATACTCTCTTTCTATCCGCTCAAACACTTCTTCCAGAGCCCTTATTAACCTCTCATTAAAAAAGTGATCTTTCAAATTATCTAAAAGAATAAAATAACTTGCTGCTTCATCCAGCTCAAAACCTGGATACAAAACGGTACCATCAATATAATGGGCATGATCCCCGGGATTTTTGCTGTGCAGAAGAATCATTTCTCTTGCCAAATGTTGATATAATTGAGGACAAACCAATTTGATAGCAGGAAGAGACCATAAAAAACAATCTCTTTCCCAAAATGCTCCGGAAACATAATAGCGGGGGCTTCTCGAAGTTAATGCCAGATATCTATCACTCTCCATATCTTTGGCTATAGAGTAAAAATAATTAAAAAATAGATTTTCATTTAACCTGGTATCCAGTGCAGGGTCTTTAGGATAGGGAATGGTTTTTTTCTTCAACCAATCCAGAAATTCATTGTATATTCCGCTATATCCTTTTCTTTTCAAGTGAATAAGAGTAGCAGAAGCACCATCGGGGTCATAATTTACAGCTATATAAAAACAATTTTTGTTTTGACAGTATATTTTTAAATTTAAGGTTTGTTTTCCTTTAAAGTCATCAACTTCAAAATCTCTATCTCCGCCAAAGGCTAATGCCAGCGAAACTCCTGAAGAAGAAATATTAACTAGCGGATTGCCTAACCATTTATCTTTTTTTATTATCTTTTTAGTGTCTATCTTGTGAGAATCGAATCGCAATAAACATACATCTTTTAAATCAAAAAATAAAGAAATATCAATTTTTTCTGAACTTTCAAAACTATAAATTAGCCCCTTTTCCTTAAGATCGGTAAATATTCTTCCGGTTACTCTTATCCCACCTTTTAAAAAGAAGTCTAAACGAGGTAAATAATACTGTTCTTTAGAGACAACTATTTTTTCTATTTCAATTTCTTTTCCTTCTTGGTAAAAATGTGGCGTAAATAAGTTTGGTTCACCTTTTAATTCTACTAAAGCTTTATTAGAAAGGGATACCACATTTATATTTTTAATAGCACCATTCTGACAATCAATAATAGGTACGCTCAGGTAATGATTCCCGGCATACAAAACTTGCTCATTCTTTACTATTTCCTCAGGCCTGGTTAAAATAGGTAAAATGGGGACGGTTCTATTTAATATTTTTCTCCACATCTTTTGGTCTACCTCTCCTGTGTCGGAGATTACATACTTCAAAATTCCTTTCCATTTCGGTAATAAATTTTTTATTTCCAAGAAAAAAATTATTTAGTACATGCTTATTAATTCGATTATCTTCCTGTAATATTAACCTCTGGTATTCCTTTTGTCTTTCACCGTTATTCTTGCCCAAATTATCATAGAAAGGATCTCTATCTATTAATCCATCTGAATCACCATAAGCATAACATTTAAAACTTGAATAGGGATAATCCTCTGCTATCTTTACTAATCCTGCTCGAATAGGATTTCTTTCCATATACAAACCACAAGCTAATAAATATTCATCCTTTGATACTAATATGCTTTTAAAACGATCTTGCCAAAAATGTCCCGCATAATTATATTTTCTCTTATAATGGTTATAATACAAAAGATTTATTCTTTTCATTAATTTAGATAGTTCTGTTTTTTGATTCGTTTCAATTAATAAGTGTACATGATTATTCATTAAAATATAATGGTACAATAAAAAGGGCTGCTCTTTCTTAAGTCGTTTAAGAATATCTAGATAATATTTAAAATCTGACTTGTCTTTAAACACCCATTGTTTATTATTTCCTCTTGTTAAGATATGAAAAATTCCTTCTTCTAAATATACTCTCTTTATTCTAGACATACATATCTCCTTATAAATTTTTAATTCCTCTTATAAAAATAGAACCGTCCCCATTATTCTAGAACCGTCCCCATTATTAAGTCTTTAATTATTTTTTAGTAGAAACGGAAAGAGATTTCAGGTAGATATGGGGGAATTTATATTTACCAGAAATCCATTTGGATTTATCCCCCAGAGCAACTATATTTTTTAATTCTTCTATAGCATTGCCGCTAATCATTACATTTTTCACCCTCCCTACTATTTTGCCCTTTTCTATTTTATAGCCC
>NMQN01000118.1 GCA_003575245.1 Candidatus Atribacteria bacterium 1244-E10-H5-B2
CCTTACCAGAAGTTAGATGTGCCCAGAATAAACTATATAGAAATTTAGAACTAAATGGAATAGATGCTGAGAACTGGGTAATAATGAAGATAGAGGAAAGTATGGATAAGTATTTTAGAGCATTTAATTTAATTAATATAAATGAGAAATTAAATGTTTAATAATAAAAAGATGAGGTGGTTATGACAAAGAGGTGTTTAGTTATAGGTGACCTATTATATTTAAGGAGTAAAAGGAGGGCAAATTGGAAAATCAAAGTTATACTTACAGAGAAATAATGACCCAGGTGGAAAGCTGGAGAAAAGTTTACAGTGATGTTGTTGGTGAGAAGGTTAGTTTGAATTTAAATATTTTTTCTGATAATTATGATGAAATAATATTTTTTGGTTGTGGTTCATCATACAATCTTTCTCAATCGGCTTCTTTTTTTACTAAATCATTGTTTGATGGGCGAAGCTGTTTCGCTTTACCAAGTTCCGAATTATTAATAAATACAGATATTTGCATTAATAAAGATAAAAAATATTTAATTATAGGATTCTCAAGGTCCGGTGAAACAACTGAGAGCATTAATGTGGTAAAGCTGTTAAAAGACAGACAAAATGTAACATCTTTCACTTTTTCTTGTCAAGAGGATAATACTATTTCAAAATTTTCTGATTACCATTTTATGTGTAGAGGTGCTGCCGAGAAGAGCATTGCTATGACAGTATCATTTTCAAGCATGTTAATTGCATATTGTTTGATGTTGGTTAAATCATTAGACAAAAAGGAGATGTTAGAGGAGTTTAAATATTTAATAGACTATTTAAATGAGAATATTTCTAGGCTGTATGCTGATATTGAGAACTATTTGAATAATAACAGTTTTAGCTCTTATTTCGTCTTGGGAAGTGGATTTAACTATGGTTTAGCTGTTGAGGCTGATTTAAAAATGAAAGAGATGTCCCAAGTGCCTTCTTACTCTTATCACTTACATGAAATTAATCATGGACCTAAATCTTTAATAACTAAAAAAAGTCTTTGTTTGCTTTTAACTTGGAGTAAGAATCTGTTTAAAAATGAGGAAATAATTAAAGAAATTTTAAACCTTGGATCTAAAGTATTACTAGTAGGTAGGAAAGATATTAGCATTGTCGATAGTAAGGATATAAATTATCTACTTTCTGATTCAAATTTTAAATTTGATATTATTAAGTCATTTATAAATATTCCTATATTTCAGATATTGGCTTACATAAAAACAATTAGGGAGAATCTAGATCCAGACAGACCTAAAAACTTAGATTACACAATAATTATATGAGGTATAGCGTTTCAGCAAGTTTAATTTAAAGGAGGCAATTCGAACCCCTGACTTTTCCATTTCGGTTT
Organism: Candidatus Atribacteria bacterium 1244-E10-H5-B2; assembly: GCA_003575245.1. The sequence goes on from NMQN01000118.1 coordinate 1,375, forward strand.
TATTACAATTAATTTAATATAGGATCTTGAAGGGTTACGATAAATCGTGATAGTTAGAACTTTTTGGAAAAACTAAACTGTTACGAGTGTTTAGACGACTTCTAAGGTAAGTGGTGAGTGGAAATTAGTCCGTTAGGAGGTGGTGTGGAAGGAGAGGAGCTAAGGCTACGAGTGATCTGGTGGTAGCCAAAATTAGAAAAGAAATTCCAGATCGCCAAAAAAAGTCGAGTTTTTGAATAATTTCTAAAAAACGAAAGGAAGGTAAAAAGAAATGAGAAAGAGATTTCTCTTGTTGGGGTTTAGCTTATTATTGTTATTGGCGGTAGCGTTAGTGCTAACCGGGCCCGTGCTAGCAGAAAATAAGCCGGGTGAAGGATTGAAATTTGCATATATTGATCACGGAGATCCGGCAGATCCTTTCCATGCAAAAATAGTTAAAGGGTGGAAAGAAGCAACGGCAGCATTAGGAGTAGAGACAACCGAATTTTTCGCTTATGCAGACCATGCAAAGACGATAGATTACGTCAATGTTGCAATTGCAGGGAAAGTTGACGGCATATTTGTGTTTAGTGTTGATCCAGAAGGTCTCCATCCTTCTGTCCGGCTGGCGATTGAGAAAGGAATAGACGTTGTTTTAATGAGCTCACGAGATCCGGTGTTTGGCCCAGAAGAGGTTCCCTTTGTGGGCTCTGACCTTGAAGAGCAGGGATATATTTTAGGCGAGTACATGGCTAATCAATTAGAAACTGCAGGATTGGTAAGTGATGTCAATATCGCATTCTTCGCAGAATTTCTAGCACCATATTCGGTACTACGACGCCAGGGTTCCCTTAGAGCGTTAGAGGATGCGGGAATCACCTATATTGCCTCCGACATCTTTGAAGTAGGTGTAGATCTGGGAGTAGTTGTAGATAAAACTAAAGCATACTTGTTAGCACATCCAGATACGGCGGTCTTAATAGGCTTGGGGAGCCTAACCACTCCAGCCGGCGTCATGGCTTTGCAAGATTTAGGGTATGAAACAGGAAAGGTGAAATGGGCTGGTTTCGACCTTATGCCTGAGACAGTGACAGGCATAAAAGCAGGGTACGGTGCATCTCATGTGGGGGAGGTCTTCAACTTTGGGTTTTATGCAGGCATGGCTCTTTACTTAAAAGTGAAATACGACTTTGTCGTCAGAGACCTGCCAATTGCCTCGGTAATGGTAGACAAAACCGATATTGAAGGATACATACATTGGGTAGAGCTTGGAATAAAATAAACCCATTGTAGTCTTGTGCAGGACAAGGGTGAAAGTTCTACCCCTGTCCTGCTTTTTTACCAACAAGTTTGGAATAGATTCCAGAGTTAATTACTTTCTCGAGTAGGTGAGAGAATGAAAGAACAAAGTTCTGGAGAGTCAAGAAATATCGGAATACTTAAGAGACTTGGCGCAACCAGGGAAATAACAATTTTTGGGGCATCAGTTGGCATGTGTGTGCTTTTTTTCTTTACCTCTGAAGGTAAATTTGTTTCCCCAGCGGTTATAGGCATAATATCTGTTGCTGTTTCTGAATTGGGCCTTATAGTTATTGGTATTGCGCTACTGATAATCTCTGGGGAGGTTGATCTCTCTAGTGGTTCAGTGTCAGCCTTGGGTGCTCTAACAGTGTCCAAGCTTTATCAACTTGGTTTAAATCCATTTCTGGCATTGGCTATAGCTCTGGGTGTTGGCATGGCTGTGGGAGCCATCAACGGTTTAGTCACGGTGAAATTTGGCCTTCCATCTTTCATCGTCACATTAGGCACACTGATGGCTTGGAGAGGAGTAATATATGTTATTACAGCAGGAGTAACGTTAGGTTTTCGCACAATGGAGATACACCCCGCTTTTTACAACTTCCTTGTAGGAGATGTCGGAGTAATTCCAGTCCCCAGTATCTGGTTTATAATTTTCGCTATAATTCTTATGTTAATTCTTAGTTCCCACCGGTTTGGCAATCATATCTACGCTGTAGGTGGTAACAAGGAAGCAGCAAAAGCGATGGGTATAAATACCGATAAGACAAAGGTGATCTGCTTCATGTTAGTAGGGGTGCTTTCTGCCCTTTCTGGGGTCATGCGGGTTACCCGAATCCGGGGGTTTCACGCTCTACAAGGATCAGGGATGGAGTTAATGGCTATCGCTGCCGCAGTGATTGGAGGGATTTCCTT
>NMQN01000806.1 GCA_003575245.1 Candidatus Atribacteria bacterium 1244-E10-H5-B2
GGTAAACTGTCAAAGATTGCTTTAGTGGTAGATATAAGAGGAGGAATTTTTTTTAAAGATTTATACGAATCACTTGATTATTTAAAAGAATTAGGGATTAATCGAGAGATATTATTTTTAGAAGCAAGTGATAAGATATTGTTGCACCGATTTAGCGGAACCAGGAGAAAACATCCTCTAAATATTTCAAACAACATTCTGGAAAACATACAAGCAGAGAGAGAACAGTTAAAAGAATTAAGGTCACAAGCTAACCTGATAATAGATACTTCTGATTTAACTCCCAAACAATTAAGCAGTGAAATTATCAGGAATTTTATAAAAGGAAAAGAACAAAAGATTCAGATAACCCTAATCTCTTTTGGATATAAATACGGTATTCCTATTGATGTAGACATTGTCTTTGATGTTAGATTTCTTCCCAATCCCTTCTATATAGATAAATTAAAAAATTTACCGGGGACTGATGAGAAGATTGAAAAATATGTATCCAAATTTTCTACAACCCAACATTTTATGGAAGTTTATTTTAATTTATTGAGTTATTTAATTCCTTATTATGTTAAAGAAGGTAAGACATATCTGTCTATTGCTTTCGGATGTACCGGGGGCAGACACAGATCGGTGGTTTTAATAGATAATTTAGCAAATTATTTAAAAGGAAAAGAATATAGGCTATTTGTGAAACATAGAGATATGAATAAAGATGAAATAAAGATTAAAAATGACTTATGAGATTTGACTAAAAACTTAGAGCGAAAAGAGCAAAGCCATAGAATGTATAAAGATTTAGTGTAAGGGGGTTCAATTCATCGAACCCGCAATTAAAACGGATCAGATAAACCCGACACCTATTTTAAAAACAATACTTTGTACGAAAAAAGTTTTGAGTTTTGTTGTAATTTTTAAATCAACATATATAATTTAGAAGAAAAATATACCAAAGAAAGAGTTAAATGTTATTTTCTTACCGAGTAAAAAATGAATTAGCCAGAATAATTCCCAGGGATATATCTAAACAGAAGGATGAATTACTGGCCTTTATAAAATTAAAAGGAAATATCGTTAAATCGGGTCAGAAAAAAAATTTAGTTATTATCCTAGAAGACCCTACTACCACACGAACTGCTTATAATTTGATAAAAAGAGTTTTTAAAATTTATCCCTTAGTCAAAAAAGAAAATTTATCGAATACAAAAAAACATTATAAAGTTAAAATTCCTTTTTTAAAAGAAAATGAGAGAATTTTAAAAGAATTGAATTTAAGCTGGGGAAATGAACCTATACACGATAAACAGTATATCGGAGAAAAAAGATCAAATTTAAATAAAAATTTTTCTAAAGATTCATATTTAAGAGGAGCCTTTTTGGTAAATGGATTTGTAAATGATCCGGAAAAGATGTATCACTTAGAAATTTCCACAAATGATGAAGGGGAAGCAAATTTTATTCATACCCTCTTTGACTATTACGGTTTAAACTCTCGGGTAAGTTTTTGGAAGAAGAAGTGGGTAGTATATTTAAAGAGAGGGGATAGCATATTTGAATTTCTAAGACTAATCGGGCTTCAGAATGCTTTATTGTATTTTCAAGATATAAGGGCCAGAAAAGATGTATTAAATACTGTAAATAGATTAGTTAATTGTGAAACGGCAAATTTAGATAAAATAGTTCTTTCTGCTGCTAAACAGTTACACGATATTGATATGATAGAAAAGAAAATAGGTTTGCAGCATATTTCACCGAGATTATCATTGGTAGCTGGAGTACGTAAAAATTTACCTTATTCCAGTTTACAGGAATTAGTTGAGGAAGTAGATTTTAAAATTACTAAATCGGGGATTTATCATCGGTTAAAGAAGATTTCTCAGATTGCGGAAAGTTTATAAACCATAAGAATTTTTTCTTCTTTAGCAATTGGCATTCTATCTATGATGCTAAAAGTGAAAATCTCTTTGATTGGTATATATAGAAAGCTAAGGGAATTTACAAAATAAAGGTTAGTATAAACTTTAGTGGGGTAGTTAGATAAAAAGAAGAATGCTACTTTTTTGTATCTTTTTTCTCTTTCTTAACTCGATTGTATAGTAATTTCCTTTTTCCATAATCTCTGTTTAGTAAATACTTATTTAGTAAGGTAAACTCTGCTTAATAGATACTCACTTAGCAGAGTAAACAAAAGGCAGTAAAACAGAGAGGGCACAATTCATTGTACATCTACAAAAGAAAAGTAGGATCATGATGTGCCATGTCTTCTTGTACTAACGACTATTCACTATTCACTAACGACTAATTTAAGACTATATTTGGTATATTAAAAACTTTTTGGTAAAAAGGAGGGGTAAAATGGCAAACGTAATTTTAAAGAATCTTACTAAAAAATTTAAAGAGGTAATTGCAGTAGATGATCTAAGCATAGAAATAAAGGATAAGGAATTTGCGGTCTTAGTCGGTCCGTCTGGTTGTGGGAAGACCACAACCCTAAGAGCAATTGCCGGCTTAGAAGAAGCAACCCAGGGAGAGATATATATTGGTGATAAGTTAGTAAATGATGTTCAGCCCAAAGATAGAGATATTGCCATGGTCTTTCAGAATTACGCTCTTTATCCCCATATGGATGTTTACAATAATATGGCTTTTGGATTAAAATTGCGGAAATTTCCCAAGAAAGAGATCGACCAGAGAGTGCAGGATGCAGCCGAGATATTAGGAATAGAAAATTTACTAAAGAGAAAACCTAAACAGTTATCCGGTGGACAAAGACAGCGAGTGGCAGTAGGAAGAGCCATAGTAAGAAAACCAAAAGTATTTTTATTTGATGAACCTCTTTCGAATTTGGATGCCAAGTTAAGAGTGGCAATGAGGGCAGAAATCAGCAAACTTCACCGTAGATTAGGAGCAACCATAATTTATGTAACTCACGACCAGGTAGAGGCTATGACCATGGCTGATAGAATGTTTATAATGAATGATGGTCTCTTACAGCAATCAGGTGCTCCTTTGGAGGTTTACAAAAAACCCAACAACAAATTCGTAGCCGGTTTTATCGGTTCACCGGCAATGAATTTTATAGATTCCAAAGTTACTAAAGAGAATGGAGATTATTTTATCGATACAGAAAGCTTTAAAGTAAAGATTCCTCAGGCTTATTATTCAAAAATAGCAGATTATACCGGGAAGGAAGTAATTTTTGGAGTAAGACCTGAAGATCTTTATAACAAACAGTTTGCAGCTAATGCCGCACCTTCTAATACTATAAAAGCTAAGGTAGAAGTAATTGAGCCCCTGGGGGCGGAGATTATCATATACCTAACCTGTGGAAAGCATTCTGTGATAGGAAAAATGGATACACGTACTCAAGTAGAAGTTGAACAAGATATGGAAGTAGTATTAGATATGGGAAAGACTCATATTTTTGATCCCAAGACTTTATTGGTTATAGTTTAGACGAATTTTAATTTAAGTTTTAGTACCGTGGAGTTTGTGAGATGAAACCTGAATTATTATTGACACAAAAACAAAAATTAATTCTTACTCCCCAATTATATCAAGCAATTAATATATTAC
>NMQN01000835.1 GCA_003575245.1 Candidatus Atribacteria bacterium 1244-E10-H5-B2
ACATATATGGCATTTCATTAATCTGATCGCAGGGGCTGTGCGAAATTTTAAGTTTTGTGCACCACATCAAGTTTTTTTGGTTTTACGAAAGTCAGTGCCCTGCAAGCCTCCGGTAGGTTATGCAAATCGTTATGCAGAGAAACTAAAAACAATATGAACGATCAGGCACTAAAAGATATACACTTGTATGATGAGCTGCTTACAGCATTTAAACTAATTGAAATTGGATTTGGAGAATTTCAAAATCTTGACTTGGCAAATGATTTTTACCACCTCCCATTTCAGTTGGTATCAAGTGGTTTTGAACGATTAATGAAATGCCATATATGTTTTGGGTATGTGTTGTTTTACTTTTTGTATTTTCCTATGTTAAAAATTAATAAGTTCTTTTTCTATTTCAGGATAAATTTCATCTATATTCTCTTGAATTTCTATAGTTTTACTCAAAGCCGTCACGATACGGCAATAACGCGGGGCGTCGTCCATCATTCTGCTTTTCCGGTCTTTTAAATATTTTTGCAACACCTGATAACCGCCAATATGATAGTTCCATACTTCCGGCGCGATGCCTTCAAAATATTTGTCTTTATTGATATAAATCCGCTTTTCATATTCTTCATAAATAATTTTTTCAATCCGGTCGTTATTGCTGTTACCCTGATATTTGGCGATAGGCGTATCGAGCGCCGTGCTTTTCAGCAGGTGCAGATCAGCCAGTTTTTTGCCGAATTTTACCATTTCTTTGAACAAGCTATAATCAACGGTAAACGGCACACGCGGAAAATCAATCCTTAAAAAATCGGCGTAGGTTTCGCGGTAAATGTTGCTGTAAAACACGCCGTAGATGTAATAGAGTATGTCCTCCGGCGTAAGTTTCTTTTGATAAACGGATTCAAGTTTTTCAAAAAAGGTCGGCGGAATATTCGGCTCTTTTTCGGTTTGATGTTGGTTTAAGAGGTCTTTTATATTTACATCGGGATACAAATATAAAGGGAAAAAATAGTTAATATCATATGCACTAACTGTCTTATGACCGATTATATTTTCAGTGATAAAAGCACCGGGCTCCTCTTTGAATTGTCGTGGTGTAATTAATCCAACATTTTCTTGCAGCATATGGCGCATGGTATCATAAATAGGTCTCTCAATAACCCATTTAGAATAATAGATATACCTGACATCAAAAGGACGATACGTAATTAACTTAAAATAATCTTGCCAATTATCATCTTTTGCTAACTCTTTTCTGAATTTATCAAGTTTAAATGTAGATGTATCTTTAAGTTTAAATGCTTCAGCTATTAAAATATTGTCTATCTTTAAATCAAGGAATTGCCGAATTCTGTTTTTTAGAGTATTTTTATCAAAGTCAATTGCAAATTTATCTCTTGCTGTAACGATACCAACATTATTTACAGGAAATATTTCTGTAATTTTTTCCCATTTTAAATATTGTTGAATCTTTGATGTATTTCGCGGAATAAAAAAATACCAGGGCGAAGCTGGTTTTATCTCGTGATAATTCTTTTCATTAAATTGGTTTTGATCCAGCCATTCGTATTTTTCTTCTCTTAATCCATATTTATCCAAGTGAAATACTTTCGGCTCTTTGGCTTTTTTGTTTTTGATAAACAGAGCAATGGCCACTCCTTGCCGAATATCAAACACATTCTCATCCTTGCCACCTGCGGGGGTTGTTTCTTTTTTAAGACTATTACCGTGCAAATCAAGAATATAAATCTCATCAAAGGTTTTCATCAAACTCTGACGCATGCCGCGAAAAGTGGGGTTATCCAGATAACTGTGATTGGTAATCATGCCCACAATGCCATAACCGGATGTTTGAATTTTCCACTGGGCAAAGCGCAGAAATTTTACATAATCATCCTGCAGCCATAATTTTTTCTCACCAAGCGGTTGACCGTCTACTTTATAATAACTTTGCGTGCCGTCAATATCTTCTTTTAATAATCGTTCAGTCCATTCATTAATATTGGCAGAAATGCCGCTGTAAGGCGGATTGCCGAGAATCACCAGCACCGGCTGTTCCTTTTTGACTCTACCCGCCAGATGACTTTCTTCGCTTAAAGAACTTAATCCCGGAATGGCAACCTGTTTGATTTCTTCCATTTCCAGGGTATTGGTCAGATAGAGTTTAAAGCGTTCATCATTAGCCATCTTGTAACCGAGTTCATCGAAAATAAAACCCATCTTTAAATGACCAATGGCATAAGGTGCCATCATCAGTTCAAAAGCGTAAAAATTGGCAAGAATGTGTTTACTGATCCAGCGGTGCAAGCCGCCTTCGCCGTATTTTTCCTTAAATTCACTGGCAGCCAAACGAATGGCTTCAGCAGGAAATGTTAATGTGCCGCCAGCTGGATCAAGTAATTTAACTTCTTCACTAGCAAAACCATCCGCCAAACCAAAATGCGATTTTAATATAGAATGAATGGAACGAGCGATATAACCGACTACTGCTTCCGGTGTGTAATATACACCACGCCGTTCACGGATTCCTGGATCGTAGGTTGCTAAAAAGGTTTCATAAAAATGAATAATTGGGTCTCTGCCTTTTCCTGTGTGGTAATATTCATGAAGTATTTTATTGACTTCCGTTACGTGTAATATTTCAGCAATATCTTCGACAATAATTTGTAATGATTTGGGCGGTTCTTCTAAAGAGATAAATCGGAATACATCACGCAGGATACCGATAGTATGTGGGATATAATCAAAAGCCAATCTACGGTTAAATTCACCGTCAGCCCTAGTCCGGGCAGCAAAAAGACCGTAAGTAATTGTTTGAGCATAAAGATCGGCAAATTGTTTTTCAGTTATTGTTCCAATCAGATATTTTTTAAAGGCTTCATAAAAACCAACAATCTGTTTATGACCTTTGCTGTCATTTTCTTCCATCTCTACGGCAATGACTTCGTCGCGCAGGAAACGGGTGCGTTTCGCTAACTCAATAGCGAGTGAACGGGCGGTTCTGACTTTTGGTTGAGAAAAAGAAAAGAATAATTCAAACAGTTCTACTAGTTTAGCGGCATTTTCGACCGGCGGCACGATTTGCAATCGTTTTGCTATAAGCGGACGCCCAATCGTTGTCTGTGCGATACACTGACCATCCCGGTATAGCCGGAATTCGTAAAAATTGGTCAGAATAACATTTGGGAACGTGGAACAATAACGTTCCAATTGTTCCGTGTCTTCGATATAGTCCAGATTGGCAACGGAAGGATCTTTGGCTTCGATGTAACCGGTGATATGATTCTTGCCGTCCCAAATACGAAAATCTGGGTTTCCGGCTTCGGTCTTTTTAGGAAGAATGGTGATATCAATATTTTTTATTTTTTGAATTTCGGCAAATTGCTTTATTAACTCATCAAGATGTTTGTAATAACTTTCTTCCCGCGCATCGCCGCGTAGGGAAGCACCGGTGAGATTTTTTAGGTATTGTTCTAATATTTCCTTCACTGTAAAAAGATTCCTTTTTTTACTGAGATTAATATATCATTACTGAAAATACCATAATAATTACTAATAGACGCATTACTACGTTTATGCTACCAAAATGGAATAATATCCGCAAGGTATCCTCTGCCCATCATGTCATCAGAAAAGGGTTGTGGAATTTGGAAAATAGCTGTGCAGTAATGTATTGAAGAATATACTCCATAGGCACTTTGTGCTTTATGAAATTTTTTTGCCTGTCCTAATAATTTCACAAGCAAAGGGGTTGGAATCGTTGAAGTCTTTAACTTCAAAAGGATGTTCTAGCTCAAAACCTTCATTAACCTCTTTAAGTTGCAAATTTCATCTTCCCTGCTTGAGATTTTGCCATCCAGTTTCATTTCAAAAAGCTTTCCCAGAACATCTCTGAACTTCTCCGACGGTCTGTAGCCCATATCTTTTAATGTCTCACCATTAACCTCCAGGCGCAATCCGGAAAGCTCGGCCAGGTATTTTTTAATATTTTTATAATACACGCTACCCCAGCTGCAGGCAATAACCTGAAGTTCCGGAGAAATCCCGCTTACCATATTACCATATAGTAAAGCAAGGAAAGACATTTCTGCCCATCATGCCATCAGAAAAGAACTGAAAATTGACGCTACCATTTATTTATGGTATTATAATTTAGTACTTTGAGTATTAGGTAAATTCGGTAATAACTGAAATTTATAGACGAAAGAATATATAAAAGTAACAGGTCTTTTTTTATTATTGAAGTATTTATCAAAAGGAGTGAGTAAGATGGCAAGAAAAATATTTACTGTTATTGCTGTTTTGATGTTTATCCTGACGCTCTCGTCCTGTCAAAAAGGCGTATCCCAGCAGGAATATGACGGGCTGAAAGCCCAACTGGATACTGCAAATAGTGAGTTAACCTCATATAAAGAAAGTGCTGAACAGGCGGAAGCGGATCTTTCAGATTTGAAGAACAATGTAGCAATTGCCAAGCAGTATATTGATATATTCTCAGCTATGATCAACATGTCCACCCCAGATTCCCCGGGCACAGATGTGGAAAAGATGGTTGCGATCACTACGATGGTGAATGATACCGGAAATCAGAAACTGATTGATGAATGGAGCAAGGTTATAAATGCTACGGGGAGCGATACTACGCAGAGCGATCAGGCCATGTTCAACGTCTTTTCAATGGTGTTGGAAGGTATAGATGAGAATACGTCCGACCTTTAATGTTTTTGTTTAATGTTTTTGAATACACCGGACTTATAACTTCCGTAGTTTAAGTCTACCAAAAAAAATGTTAAAATTATTATAAGGTTTAACCTAATTATATTACTGGGACAGATGCTTGATGATTTTTTGTCCTAAATACCCTGTTTTTTTATATTTATAATGCAAAAATATGAGTAAATACTTGCTTTATGCTTGTAGACGCCAAAAGCAAGTTCTTATGAATCACTGGTAGCGGTATATCTAGCTTGAAACCTTCATTATTTTTTTTAAGTTGTAAATTTCATCTTCCCTGCTTGATATTTTGCCATCCAGCTTCATTTCAAAAATCTTTCCCAGAACATCTCTGAACTTCTCCGACGGCCGGTAGCCCATATCTTTCAATGTCTCACCATTAACCTCCAGGCGCAATCCGGAAATCTCGGTCAGGTATTTTTTAATATTTTTATAATATACACTACCCCAGCTGCATGCAATAACCTGAAGTTCCGGAGAAATCCTGCTTACCATATAATAAAGAATGGAATTCCTTTTGACTGTGTTTTTAAGACTTTTTTTGACCTCGTTCCACTTATTATATGTTTCCAGTATAATATTTAAATCCTTTTTTCTGACCTTCATCTCAAAGCACCATCTTTTGATTTCACCAGGTTTAATTCCCTGCAGCAAAATAATGAAAAGCAGTCTCCATTTTTTTATTTCTTTACCATCTTTCTTATAAAAATCTTTTAGCTCCACGTAATACTTTAAAATCTTCCTTAGCTGCTTTATAAATTTTGCATCTGCCTTCACTTTTATCCCTATTTCCTTTAATGCACCTAATTCGCCCAGCCTCCTGATTGCTTCCAGCGGGTTCTTCTCATTAAAAATGTAAATAAGTTCATCTCGTATCCTTACTCCATTCAGCTTTGAAACTATATTCATATCTATGGTGGTCCTGGCTAATTTTTCAGTCTGGCCATCCATTTTAAACCCAAGTCTCTTCTCAAACCTCACCGCCCTGAAAATTCTGGTGGGATCCTCTATAAAACTCATCTTATGCAAAACTTTAATTTTTTTATTTTTTAAATCTTCTCTGCCGCCAAAGAAATCGAGAATTTCACCAAGATTTTTCTTGCTTAAAGATATGGCCATAGCATTTATAGTAAAATCCCTTCTGGAAAGGTCCTGTTTTATATTTCCCAATTCCACAGTGGGAAGAGCTGCCGGACTTTTATAATACTCTACTCTTGCTGTGGCTATATCTATATGCTGTCCGTCATCAAGTACAAGAATAGAAGTTCCGAATTTTTGATGGGATTCAAACCTGCAATTAAATCTTTTGGAAAGTTCTCTGCCAAATCTTATTCCATCACCCTCCACCACAATATCTATATCGAAATTCGGTATCCTGAGCAGTGCATCCCTTACTATTCCTCCTACAAGATAAGTATTATATTTTAAAACTCTTGCTGCACTGGAAATGACCTTTAATACCTTTTTTACTTTACCCGGGAAAAGCTCTAATAAATTTTCATAACTGCGGCCATGCAGAAATCTTAATATATCTTTTCGGGTAACTATACCTATAATTTTTTTCTTGTCTGTAATAGGTATCCTGCCAATACCATTTTCTATCATTAGGTCCTGTATTTCGCCAATACTGGTATTGGGACCGGCCCTAACAATGCTGTGTGAGCGGAAACCTTTTACCGGGGCATGAGATAAGCCGTGCCCAATGGCCTTATCTATATCTTTTCTGGTTATTATTCCCACAAGATTATTATCTTTATCTACAATAGGTATCCCTGAATGACCATATTTTTTTAAAATTTCATCAACCCCGGATATGCTTACATTTTCCTTTACCACCTTTACCGGGTAAGACATTATATTTTTTGCCATTATTGGTTTTCTTATATTTTTCTTGAGAGAATAATGCAACTTGCTTTCTATATCCTCGAAACTCATATCACTTATTACAGCAGAAGCTGCCTGGGGATGACCTCCGCCTCCAACAATTTTAAGTATTTCAGATACATCCACATCTTTATCATCACTTCTTGCAACCAGATATATTTTCTTCTTCATTTTAGCCCAGCATATTGTTATGCTTACATCTTCAATCTGGGATAACTTCCTGGTCAGTACTGAGAGCCCTTCAATAAATTTTGGCATCTCTGCCTGGGAAAGCAAGATTTCTGTTTCACTAATCTTTACCTTTTTGCAGTTCATTATCAGCTTTTCCAAAAGCTTGTGCTGTTCTTCCGAAAGGGAAAGATTTAAAAATTTTAACACCACAAACAAGTCAGATTCTTTCTTCATAAGAAAAGAGGCTGCCTCCAGATCCTTAGGGGTGGTACCGGGATAAGTAAATGAGCCTGTGTCCTCATAAATTCCAAGGGTAAACAGGGTAGCATCAAGCGGAGAAATAGAGATTTTTTTTCTTTTTATGATATTTACCAGAATCGTTGTAGTAGCTCCAACTTCCCTGGAATAATCATAAGTTGCTTTCGTATCTTCAGATGATCTATGATGATGATCATAGACTACAACTTCAACATTTTTATTATTTAATGCTTCTTTTGCCGGGCCAAGCCTTGAAGCAATTTTAGTATCTATTATAACAACTCTTTTTACTCTTGAAAAATCAATTTCCTTTGGATCCATAAGAGGTGGAAGCTCGTCTTCATAAAGAGTAATAAATTTTCTTACGTTTTGATTTATAGCAGTAGGTAATACAATTTGAGCCTGCGGGTATATTCTCTTTGCCGCTACCATTCCGGCAAAAGAATCAAAGTCAGAACTTAGATGGGTTGTAATTATTTCCATAAAATTTTTGCGTATAAGCTTTTTATCAGTCTATATACTTATCATAGCAGACTATTTCAGAAATGTGTTTTCTTCCCCTGATTCTACCTTCCACGGCTGGATATCCTACCGGGGTTATAGCCACCACTCTCACATTATCCGGAACATCAAGAAGATCCTTTACCAATTTTTCCTTAAATGCTCCAATCCAGCAGGTACCCAATCCCTTTTCAGTTGCAGCCAGGATTAAATGTTCCAGAGCCAGTGCTATATCTACAGGATAACTATTCATATAACCCCCCATAGCTCCATAAGCCTCATCCTCTTTAGCACAGGCCACAATCAGTATCGGTGCCTCCGACAGGAAAGTTTGATTATTGCATGCTATAGACAGGTCACTTATTTTTTTCTTATCTTTTACTATAATCAATTTCCATGGCTGAAGGTTTTTAGCTGATGGAGCTTTTCTGAATGCTTGCAGAATATAATTTAATTTTTCTTCTTCCACATCTTGGGGTTTATAAGATCTGATGCTTTTTCTTTTTTCTATAAGATCTATAAGACTTGTGAATTGCTTCACTGTTTATTACCCCCTTCTCTTGGAATCTGATTCCCAAAGATTTTTTTTATAACTCACACAACTCAATACTAATTTTTAATATTTAAATAGAAGCCTTTTTATATTAGCACTATGTTTTTCTTAAGTAAAACTATTTTTTACCCGGTAACAAGAAATTCCACTCGATTTCAAATACTAAACTTTATCTCCGTATAACTTCATAAGCTTTAAGGTAATATTACCTGGAACTTTTCCAGCTACCACAAACCTGTCAATTTTTCTTACAGGCACAATCCCGGCAATAGAACTGGTCTTAAATATTTCATCTGCATTTATAATATCACGGTAGTGAACCTTTTTTTGCTTGACTTTTATCCCGTTTTCCTTGCATATCCTTATGACCACTTCTCTGGTTATTCCTGGTAAAATGCTCTGGGTAAGCGGTGGAGTATAAACTATATTTCTCTTCACAAAAAAAATATTACTTGATGCACCTTCCAGAACCAGATGATCCCTGGTTAAGAAAACCGCCTCCTGCGCTCCATTATAATGAGCTTCATTTTTTGCGAAAATATTTTCAAAATAATCCAGAAGCTTGTGGCAATAAAGGGGACTGCCCATCGCCGGTCTTCTTATTGAAGAAGTGGTAATATTTATTCCTTTAGTATAATCAACTTCAGGGTAAGGTGTAAGACTGTCAGCAATTATTACGAGATTAGGCTTATACCCCCCGCCAAAATGAAGCTCCCCGCTGTGGATGCCCCTGGTTACAATTATTTTTATATAGGCATCCCTTTTGACAAGATTGTTTTTGTCAATTGTTTTTCTCAGGGCGTCTTTAATATATTCTTTATCAAAAGGAAGATTATACTTTAAAACCTTAAGTGAAAAAAACAGCCTCTCAAGATGGGCATCAAGCATAAAGATATAGCCCCCATAGCTTCTCAAGGTTTCAAACAGGCCATCACCATATAAAAATCCCCTGTCTCTAACCGGTACCTTAGCCTTGCTTTCTATAACCAGCTTTCCACTTACAAAAATATATTTAAACATACGAGTAGCCCGCCGGGTAAATTTTATATCAGTTTCCTCAGATTCTTTGCATTAAAAAACTCTAAAGTTTCCTTTAGCGCAATTCCTTTATCCAGAGTTTCATTATACTCATCTTCAGGTACCGAATCTTCTACAATTCCTCCGCCTACATTATAATAAAACTTATTCCCCTTTATAACAAATGTTCTGATTACAATATTTAAATCCATGGTACTATCAATTCCAATATAACCAGCTGAACCTGCATAAACACTCCTGACTGTTGGTTCAAGCTCATCAATAATTTCCATTGCCCTTATTTTGGGCGCACCTGTTATTGAGCCGCCGGGAAATGCAGCCTTTATTATACCTGAAATATCGGTACCTTTCTTTACTTTGCCGGTTACCGTTGAGACGGAATGAAAAACTCTTGCATATTTTTCTACAACTGCGTGCTCGCCAACCCTGACTGTGCCGTAGTAACAGAATTTCCCCAGATCATTACGCTCCAGGTCAACAATCATATTCAGCTCCGCTCTATCTTTAATGCTGTTTTTTAGTTCCATCATATTTTTGTCATCACTGTCAGAATCTATCCCCCTGGGCCGGGTCCCTTTTATGGGTCTCGTCTCTATAATATTATTTTTTAAAAATAAAAATCTTTCGGGCGAAGAACTGCCTATGCTGAGCTCAGGAAATCCCATAAAAGCAGAAAATGGAGCAGCATTTTTTTCTCTTAATATGTAATATAGGTCCATCGGTTCTACAGGCAGGTCCGCTTCAAATCTCTGAGAAAAATTTGCCTGATAAATGTCGCCGTTATGAATATATTCTTTGGTTTCAAGTACCTTTTTGATATAATTCCGCCTGGTAAGATTTGAGTGGAGTTTTATATTTGAGATGTCTTTCTTGTAATATTTCTCAATAATATCCCTTTTTATATCATTTAAGCTTTTCAAACTACTAACAACACCCTCTACTTCCAGATTGACTTTCCTAATTAAATCCCTGTCCCTTATATCAGAATCCATATAATCATCTTCCAGGAAAGCAGTTCCACAGGCACTTTTATTTTCCTCTTTCTTTTCATCTGTTAAAAAATTCCTGATAAAATACCACCTGCTGTCCTGGTGACCGTATGCAAGCAACCTGTCATAATAAGCAAGATAAAATATGGGAAGATTAACATCATCGGAAACATTCTGAGGAAGCTCTTCAATATAGTTTTTCAGATCATAAGAGAAATACCCGGCAAAACCACCCTTAAAATCAGGGAGTTTTTCTTCAAGGCCCCTGGTTATTTTCACAATCCTGCCCTCATCTATATAGACCACTCTAACATTCTTTATTTCACTGCCGGGAGGACTGCAGGTATACTCTTTAATGTTTTGTTTGAGAAAAGACAAAGGATGCTGATAGGAATAATACCTGATATCTCTGGCGTTACCGGTAAACTCATTTTTATAGCCGCTGCTCTTTATAACAAATTTTGGATCCCAGCCGATATAAGAGAACCTGGAATATTTATTCGGAGAGAGACTACTGTCCAGAAAACATAAGTAATTACTATCCTTTAAAATATAGGCTGCATCCTGCGGTGTTGTTTTTAGATTAATGGCTGAAATTGTCGAAAGGATTTTCATAGATCAATGAAATTTTTAAGTATTTTTAACCCGACTGGAGTCAGGAATGATTCAGGATGAAATTGTATTCCTTCCAACTTATAGTTTTTATGCCTTACTCCCATTATAATGCCATCTTCAGTACGAGCAGTTACTTCAAGTGAAGAAGGGATGGTGCCTTTTTTTAAAATTAGAGAATGATATCTAGCAGCTTCAAAAGGATTTTCAACACCGCTAAAAATACTCTTTCCATCATGATAAATCTTAGATGTCTTCCCGTGGATTACCACCCCTGAATTGATTACTTCTGAACCAAATACTTCCCCGATGCACTGATGCCCCAGACAGACTCCAAGTATGGGTATTTCTTTATAAAAATGCCTGATTATCTCTTTTGACATGCCTGCATCAACAGGTCTTCCCGGACCAGGTGAAATAACTATCCCGGATGGCGCCATCTTTTTAATTTCATCCAGACTTATCTTATCATTTCTCCTGACCTTTATATTCTCACCAAGAATGCCCAGATACTGCACAAGATTAAAAGTAAAAGAGTCATAATTATCTATCATCAATATATCTATTTTTTTAGTCCTGGTAGTTGCTCTCATTTTATCTCCTGGCATAGCCTCATTTATATGCCTATTTTAATAAAATTACCCTATCTGCTATTTCCTGTTAAAAGGAATTATATTAGAAGCTAGATAAAATCTCAAAAGGAATATTCTGATTCTCCTAAAAAAAGTTGAAGAAAAATAATTTTAAGGAATGATTTTCTTTATAAAATCTATTTTTTTAAAGTCTCTATCAAATGTAAATACTGTATCACAGTTATTTTTTACAGAATGACTTGCTAGATATGCATCTATAAAATCAATATTTTTCTCTTCATATAAATCCAGTGCCTTCAGGACGACCTGGCGGTTTTCTATTACCGCATTATCAATCTCAGCAATAGCCAGTATTTTTTCAACTATGCTATATCTATCCAGATGATATATGCTTTCCAGAACATAAATAATCTCAGCAATGATTAAGTCACATACATATAGTTCATATTTTCCTCTTGATACCTGATCAAGGAACTTTCTGGATTCCTGAGCCTGATTGTCAGGATCACCGGTAAAAAATCTTATAAATAGATTGGTGTCCGCATAAACTCTATTTTTCAAGATTTCACCCTTTTTGCTATATGATCATGTGCCTTTTTTTCTATTTCTTTCCAGCTCAATTTTTTTATATCTTCTGGTACAGGAACAGAATCCTGTAAACTAAAAATAGAAGGGATCTTTCTAATAAATGTCTTCTTGCCATCAAATTTAACTATTACTTTATCTCCCTCTTTCAGGCCGAGCTTTTCTCTTATTTGCTTGGGTATGGTTATCTGACCCTTCTTTGTTATAGTAGTCGTACTCATTTAAAAAATCCTTACTATCATATTTTGGTATTACTTTATCATAAAAGTAAGAATTAATAAAATTTTATTTCTATATATCACTTCATAACGCTCCGGTCTTTAAATTGATAAATTATAAGATAAAAGTTAAAATCCTTACTTATGATAACCGTAGAAAATCTTACTAAAAAATTTGAAACTATAACTGCAGTTGAGAATATTTCCTTTAATATAAATGAAAGTGAAATATTTGGATTTCTTGGTCCTAATGGAGCAGGAAAGACAACTACCATAAGAATGCTTTCAACCCTTATCTCTCAAACTTCGGGAAAGATGACCATAGATAATAGAAGTCCCGAGAGTGATGGTGAATACATAAGGTCAATAATAGGACTTCTGACCGAGTCTCCTGGAATGTATGAGAAAATATCTGCTTACGATAATCTTGATTATTATTCCAGCTTTTATAGTATCTCCAATACCATTAGAAAAAATAATATAAAAAAATATCTCAAGATGTTCGATCTCTGGGACAGAAAAGATGACCTGGCTGGTACTTATTCAAAGGGTATGAAGCAGAAACTGGCACTATCCCGCGCGCTGATACATAAACCAAAGATATTATTTTTAGATGAACCAACTGCAGGGCTTGATCCGGAAAGTGCCCATATGGTAAGAAATTTCATTGAGAGCCTGAAGAAAGAAAAAACTACTGTTTTCCTCTGCACCCACAATCTTGGGGAAGCATCTAATCTGTCTGACAGAGTATGCATAATAAAAAGAAAGATTATAAGGATTGCTACACTTTCAGAACTTCAAAGTGATGATAAAAATAAAAGGGTTGAAATTTTATTTACAGATGATGCAGATAGATATATTAAATTGATGGAAGAAATTGATGAAATAAAAAATATCCAGACAGATAAAAACAAGGCAACTTTAGTAATTGAAAAGCCTGAAATTTCAAATCCCATAATTATTAAAAAACTGGTTGATAGCGGTGCCGGGGTCCTTTATTTTAACGAAATAAAGACAACCTTAGAGGAGATATATCTTGATTTAATAAAAGATAAAGAGGCAAAATGAAAAACGCTGCAGTAATTTTTAAAAAAGAGATTAAAGAAGTTATAAGGAATAAGAATATATGGATGCCAATCCTTATAATCACTGCCATATTTTCAATTGTTATGCCGCTTGTGCTTATTCTTGGAAGTGGTTCTATACTTAAGGATGAGGATACTATAAATTTTATAAATAAAATGTTTGGCCAGGTTGGCGATCCGCTTAAAGTACTTATAGGATTTGCCTTAAAACAATTACTTATTTTCCTGCTTATACTTCCGGCTATGGTCCCCAGTCTTATTGCCCCCTCCTCGGTAATCATGGAAAAGGAGAATAACACCCTCGAGCCGCTCCTGGCTACACCAATAAAAACATCCGAACTGCTGCTTGGAAAATCACTTACTGCTATGGTACCGGCTTTCGTTATTTCCACCATTAATTTCATTATACTTACCATAGTGGTTGATACAGCAGCTTTCATTAAACTGGGTTATGTTCCTCTCCCAACTATGGAATGGGTTATTGTAGCTTTCCTTCTTAGCCCGATACTATCCTTTATTCTCACCATGGCCAGTATCATAGTTTCATCAAAATCTACCGATATAAGGGCCGCTCAGGGAATAGGTTCAGTAATAATATTGCCTATCTATCTGGTTATTGGCCTACAGCTGGCAGGGTTTTTTCTTCTAAATATTACTTACCTACTTATAGGTTGCCTGATTCTGCTTGTAATATGCCCACTGGTTTTAAGGCTTGCAATAAAGATTTTTAACAGAGAAAATATCCTTACCAGATGGAAGATGAAAGCTTAAGCAGCTGGAATCTTTTTAATATCTAAAAAAGCATATTTATTTACTAAAAAATCTTTTCATTCCCTTATCCAATGCCGGCGTGGGCCCGGTATGTGCGGATACCCATGATCCTAATCTATTAGCTGAATTGCTCCTTTCTTCAAGTGTCCTGCCTTTAAGATACTGTATGACCATTGCTGCTGTGAAAGCGTCTCCTGCACCTACTGTATCAGCAACAGAAACTTTATAGCCAGGGTGATCGTAATAATCACTTTTATCTATAAGAAGGCTTCCATCTTCTCCCCTGGTAAGGCATACCAGCTTTATACCATGTTCATTCATGAGCCTCCTGCAAAAATTAATATCATTTTTTTTACTGGAGTAACCCATTAAATTTTTCAGTATTACAAGTTCTTCTGTATTTAATTTTAATATTGTTGCAAGCTCTAGTGACCTGATAATTGTTTTAAGGGAATAGAAGTTTTGCCGCAAGTTTATATCAAATACCTTAATAGTGCTGCTCCGTGCCATTTTTAAAAAATCTATAATAGTCCTGCGGGACTTTAAAGACCTTTGTGCCAGTGTACCAAAACATATAACATCGGCTTCTCTGGCAAGCTTTTTCCATCTATCACTAAATTCTAAAAAGTCCCAGGCAACATTTTTATTTATAATATAATCCGGTTGTCCATTATCATCTATTTTTACATCAACCGTTCCGGTCGGATGTTCGGAATCAATTTGTATAAAATCCCCGGCTAAACCAAGCTTAAATAAAGAATCCATAATCTCTTTTCCCGGGAAATCATCGCCGACTTTACTGGCAACTAATCCATCCTGTCCTAATTTTTTAACAAAATAGGCAAAATTAGCCGGAGCTCCTCCTAGCTTTCTGACATGTGGAAAGACATCCCACAATATTTCTCCAATACCTATTATTTTATAAGGCACTACTATCCCTCCTGCGGAGATAGAATACAATAAAAATGATTAATGACAATTTAAACTTTAGAAGCTCTTGCTGGCGCACCATTTGCTTTATTATTTAAAACAACTACATCATAAGTACCTTAATATATTGAATAAATAAGCCACAAATTACCTTTCCAGAAAATCTCTTAAAGCTTTGCTTCTATTTGGGCTTCGTAATTTATTTAGAGTTTTAAATTCTATTTGTCTAATTCTTTCTCTCGTAACACCAAATTCCCTTCCAACCTCTTCTAGTGTCTTTGGCTGGCCATCATTTATACCGAACCTAAGCTCTATAATTTTTCTTTCCCTATAATCTAATGTATTAAGTGTCTCTTTTAACTTGTTTTGAAGCATCTTGAAAGATGCAGCATCTGAAGGTGCTTCTACTTCCGAATCCTCTATAAAATCACCAAGGTGACTGTCACCTTCTTCACCTATTGGAGTTTCAAATGAAATAGGGTGCTGGCTTATTTTAATTATTTCTCTTACCTTATTAGGGGTAAAATCCATTTTCTCTGAAATCTCTTCAGGTGAAGGATCTCTACCAAGTTCTTGAAGCAGCTGCCTTTGAACCCTTATCAATTTATTAATGTTCTCTATCATATGGACCGGGATTCTGATAGTTCTAGCCTGATCAGCCATAGCTCTTGTAATAGCTTGTCTTATCCACCAGGTTGCGTATGTAGAAAATTTAAAACCTCTCCTGTAATCAAATTTCTCTACCGCTCTTATCAGTCCAAGATTACCCTCCTGTATAAGGTCTAAAAATAGCAGACCCCTTCCAATATACTTTTTGGCAATGCTTACCACCAATCTCAGATTCGCCTTTACCAGCAATTTTTTTGATACAGGGTCTCCAGCTTCAATTCTCTTTGCAAGTTGCACTTCTTCAAAAGCGGTAAGCAGTCTTATTTTACCAATCTCTTTAAGATACATTCTTACCGGGTCATTAGTAGGATACTTTATAGTAAGATCCGGTTTCTTTTTTAATAGACTCCTGTCTTTTTTTATATTTTGGACTTTGGCATCAATATCTTCATCTTCTTCACTTACAATCTCTATTCCCAGATTCTGAATGACTTCATAAATATTTTCAATCTGGTCCTTGGACAGCTCTATATCTGAAAGAGTTTCAGTAATTTCTTCCGTGGTAAGCAGACCGTCTACTTTACCTTTACTGATCAGCATCTTTACTTCTTCTAATTTAAACTCTAATCCTCTTTTAATCTTTAATCACCCTGATCCTTATAGATAATCTAAACTTTTTAATTTTTTACCGGTAAAAATTAATATAATAATTTTAAAAAACATATTTAAATAAAATAACCCTTAAAATTTAAAGGTAATTAAAATAATCAGCTTATGAATTTATAATTTAGTTACATAACTTAGATAATGTATAAACCCAAAAAATTATAAAGGTTCTCGAATTCAGGATTATGGGTAAAATTGCTTGCAGAATCTTACCATAACTGAGAATTCTAAGAAAACTATCTAAACCTTTTTCTTAATTTTCTTAACTTATAATTAAGATCATCTTTGGGTGTATTCCGGTAATTACCGCTTCTTGTATTTCCACTAAAACTTCTATTTTCCTGAGGTCTTGCTTCATTTACTAAAAGTTTCCTGTCTTTAAAATCACCCTGGTTAAACTTTTCTATAGCTTTTGTTGCTTCTTCCTCAGTTCCCATTTCCACAAACCCGAAGCCTTTCGATCGACCATCCAGACTTCTAATTACTTTTGCATAAGTTACACTACCTTCACTGGAGAATAGTTCCTCCAGTTCTTTATCTGTAGTAGAGTACTCCAGATTGCCTACGTATAGTCTTTTATTCACCTTGATTTCCTTTCACTTATTAAAAATCATCTTTAAACAAAAATAGTATAAATAATGCGTAAAAATGCTGATTTTAATTTTCAAGGTTAGCCAAAAAAAATTCAGACTTATCTTATTAACACATTATCTAACAATAACCTTACTATTGTTATTATTATACCATAAAAATATCAGCGCGTATTCATTATATTTGATATTTTTAGATGCTTCCTTTCCAATTTGGATAATTGATTAATTTACTGATTTTGTTAAAATATAGGAGTCCAAGTATTGATATCATTCTATACTATTGATATTATTCTATACGTATTTCGTATAAGAGTAATGTCTTGGTATTTTTATGAAAATAATTCGTATAAAAACGAGTTATGCGCAATTAGTCGCATAAGTTGGAGGTGTTAAAATGGATATATTTGGTAAAAAGCCAAATGTGGAAAAGAAGA
>NMQN01000689.1 GCA_003575245.1 Candidatus Atribacteria bacterium 1244-E10-H5-B2
GGGGCGATTACTCCCGGAATAGAAATTTCAGCAGAAGCTCTGTTTGAAAAGACAGCCAAGCTACCTAAAATAGAATTTATAAAACCTAAACATTCTATAGGTAGTAATACTATTACTGCAATGCAGTCAGGAATGTTCTTTGGTTATTTGGGATTAACTAATGAATTAATTAGACGGTTTAAGAGAGAGTTAGGAGAAGATTCTGTAGTAGTAGCTACCGGTGGTCAGGCGGAATTGATGGGAAATGAAAGTAAATTGATCGATAAGATCAATCCCTTTTTAACCTTGCAGGGATTGCGTATGATTTATGAGATGAATAAGTGAATTAGTCGTTAGTGAATAGTGAATAGTCGTTAGTTTTAAAACATAAGTTGCAAGATGCAAGTTTATCTAGTTACTTGGTTACCCGGTTCACCAGTTGACCAGTTAACATCAAAATCTTTAACCAGGCAAGTATATTAACTAATTCTTCAAGAGATACGATATACGAATTTCGTTTTGCGATTTAGGTTTTTCGCTATTTATGCTTTTTTTTATCTCTTTACTACATACTATTCACTAACGACTATATGATTTCCATACTAATATCCAACGACTTTACCGAATGGGTGAGAGCACCAACAGAAATTAAATCTACCCCGATTTGAGCAATTTTCCGCACTTTTTCCAAAGTAATTTCTCCTGATGCCTCAATTAAGGTTTTACCTTTAACCATTTTTACTGCTTCTTTCATAGTTTCTAAATCCATGTTATCCAACATTATTATGTCAACTTGCACTTTTAAAGCTTCTTGGAGTTGAGATAAGTTTTCTACTTCAACTTCAATCTTTACTGTATGGGAGATTTGTTTTCTGACAGAATTTACTGCTGATTTAATTCCTCCAGCTACTACTATATGATTATCCTTAATTAATACTGCATCATATAATCCAAAGCGATGATTATACCCTCCCCCCATACGAACGGCATATTTTTCTAATATCCGTAATCCCGGTGTAGTTTTACGTGTATCAACTATCCGCACTGGGAAATCTTTTACTTGCTGACAGAATTTAAAAGTAATGGTAGCTATACCTGACATTCGCTGAAGGAAATTTAAGGCAACTCTTTCTCCCTTGAGAATGGTTCGGGCAGAACCGGAAATTTTTGCTAAAACTTCCCCCGGTAAAATGGTTTTACCATCTTTTATTTTAGACTGGAAGCAAATTTCTGGATCTAATTTTTTAAATACCAGGCAGATAATATCTAAACCGGCAACTACACCTTCCTCTGAGGTTTTTATTATTCCTTTGGCTTTTAACTCATAAGGAGCAATTGATTCGCTGGTAATATCTCCGGTTCCAATATCTTCTAATAAAGCTTGTTCTACTATTTTATCTATCAGGATATTTTCTTTTATTGAAAAGTCCATCTTTAAAACACCTCTTCCTTTGGTTACCCAGTTACCCAGTTCGCCGATTGACCAGTTAAATTAGTTCTTGATTTTTAGTTTATAGTTTTTAGACAGGAAAAAAAAGTAGCCTATCTCTTTTTATTTCTTGTCATTCTCATGAAAATGGAATCCATATTCTCCATTTTACCATTTAGTCAGTACTTGGGCGTATGCAATACGCCCCTACTTCTTTCAATAAACCCAAAACCTGCAACTCACAACCCGTAACCTTTAATCTTAACTGGTAAACTGGTAAACAGATAACTGGATAACTAACATCCTATACGCTATCCGCTAGTATACAATATGTTTCTTCCAGTATAAATCGTCTCTATCGGGAAAATCCTCGCGATAATGTGCTCCCCGGCTTTCTTCACGCTGTAAAGCTGAATTAGTAATAAGATCAGCTAAGATAATAAGATTAGCTAACTCAAAATCTTCAGTAGTTTTAAGTTCTGATTTGAATATAAATTTCCATTCGCTAATTTTTTGTAGCGCCTTCTTTAAATCAGAGGAATTTCGAATGATTCCCACTTTATTCCACATAAGTTTTTGTAGTTCTTTCTTTAATTCTGCAGGACTGTATTCTTTATATTTTTCTTGACGGGTGTTATAAGAAAGTTTTAGTCCCCCCAATTCATTAATAGAAGAAAGTGTTATATTTTTTTTTATTTTCCGGGCGATTCTATTACCAAAAACTAATCCTTCTAAAAGCGAATTGCTGGCTAAACGATTGGCGCCATGAACTCCCGTTGAAGTACATTCTCCACAGGCATAAAGATTAGTTAAGTTGGTTTGTCCCCAAGTATCGGTTTTTATACCTCCCATAGTATAATGAGCTGCTGGAGCTACTGGGATATATTCTTTCTCAGGGTTGATGCCCAGCGTAAAACAATTTTTATAAATAGTAGGGAAGCGTTGGGAAAATTTATCTTTTATTTTGGTAGCATCTAAATAAACATAATCACTTTTATTTTTTTTCATTTGATCAGTAATTGCCCGAGCAACTACATCTCTGGGAGCTAATTCAGCCAGAGGGTGATAAGAATGCATAAATGATTTGCCTTTAATATTTTTTAAAATAGCTCCTTCTCCGCGAACCGCTTCAGAAATAAGAAATTTAGGACTTCCTTGATGATAGAGAGCAGTGGGGTGGAATTGAATAAATTCTAAATCTGTTACTTTTACTCCTCCCCTATAAGCCATAGCAATTCCATCTCCCGTAGCTACATCAGGATTAGTGGTATTGGAAAAAAGTTGCCCCGCCCCGCCACTGGCTAAAATAGTTACTCTTGCTAAATAAGCGATAATTTTATTAGTATTGCTATCTAAAACAAGCAGCCCGTAACAAGTAGTATGTTCGAATAAAATGTCTATTACTAAAGTGTTCTCTTTAATTTTTATTTTATTTTCATTAATTACTTTTTGAGAAAGAGATCTCTCGATTTCTGCTCCGGTGGCATCGCCCCGGGCATGTAGGATTCGAGGTCTTTGATGAGCTGCCTCTAAAGTAGTTTTGTATTTACCTTCAATTTTATCAAATTTGGTTCCTAATTCTATTAATTCTTCAACACATTCCGGGCCTTCAGTTACTAAAACCTCAACTGCTTCAGGGTCGCAAAAATTTGCCCCGGCTTTTAGGGTGTCTTCCATATGTAAGTGGGGTGAATCTTTATCTCCCAAAGCTACAGCTATACCTCCCTGAGCATATTCGGTACTGCTTTCTTTTAATTTACTTTTAGTAAGAAGAGTGACTTCTCCTTTATTGCAAAGTTTAAGTGAAGTGTATAGGCCAGCGATTCCGGAGCCCACAATCAAAAAATCTGTATAAATTTTTTTAATTGTGGATAGGTCAAAATTAATTAAATAACGTGGGAACATTTATTCTAATCCTTCCATATAAGTCGTTAATATATCGTATATCATATTGCCTATAGTGCTAATTCTCTTAACCAACTAACCAACTAACTGCTACTAAGTTTTTATTATTTCTACTAGAATCTTTGCTAACGACTAACGACTATTCACTAACGACTAGTTAAACCAACCAACTAAGATATTTCTATCATTCGATTTAATGCTTTTAAAGATTTTTTTCTTATATCCTCTGGTACTATTACTCGTGGTTCTAATT
>NMQN01000310.1 GCA_003575245.1 Candidatus Atribacteria bacterium 1244-E10-H5-B2
TGTTATTATTATTATGATCTCCCTAGCACTCTGTATAGTATTCCCTCAGATAATTACTTGGCTACCAGCACAAATGATACACAAATAATATGTCCATCTTAGGAGGAAAAGTAAATAGAATTGTATATATTAGAATGGAAATAATGGTAATCCCAAACTTAAGAATTTACTAAGAGATGAAGAATTATAAATATAATAAAGATCTGCGTGAAAAAAATAAATTATATTCTGTATTCGGCGGTCCGGGCTTCCACATCTCCGGATTGCCGATCCCTGCTCCCTTCTTTTTAATAACCTTTTATCTAAGGGGGGCAGGGTATATTTAAGTGATAGATAATTTTCAAGGAAGGTGGAAAGATTAAAGGGGTTTGGCTATGGCTATAAAGGATCTGGAATCTTTTATCCAAAAATGTGTAAAAGATATTAAAGAAAAAGTTAGAGAAGACAAGGTGGTAGCCGGAGTAAGTGGAGGGATAGATTCTTTAGTAGCAGCAGTATTGACCCACAAGGCTATTGGTGGTCAGCTACATTGTATTTTTATTAATAATGGCCTACTAAGAAAGAGAGAAGCAGAAGAAGTACAGAATAGATTTAAAGATAATTTCAAAATA
Source organism: Candidatus Atribacteria bacterium 1244-E10-H5-B2 (assembly GCA_003575245.1). The sequence goes on from NMQN01000310.1 coordinate 612, forward strand.
GATCTAATTTATATTGATGCCTCTGAGAGATTTTTAAAGAGATTAAAAGGTGTAAGTGACCCTGAAGTAAAGAGAAAGATTGTTGGGGAAGAATTTATCCGAGTATTTGAGGAGAAGGCTAAAGATATAGGTAAGGTAGAATATTTATTACAAGGCACTCTCTATCCTGATGTGATAGAGAGTATTTCTTTAAAAGGCCCTTCTTCTAAGATTAAGTCTCATCATAATGTGGGTGGACTGCCTGAGAAAATGAACCTAAAACTCTTGGAGCCGTTAAAATATCTCTATAAAGATGAAGTAAGAAAAGTAGCGAAAAAACTAAAATTTCCTGATGAGATTATCTGGAGACAACCCTTCCCTGGGCCGGGGTTATCTGTAAGAGTAATTGGTCCGGTTGATAAAGAGAGGTTAGATATTCTAAGAGAAGCAGATGAGGTAATTAAACAAGAAATAAAAAAGAACAATCTATATAAAAAGGTATGGCAGTCTTTCGGTATCCTGCTTCCAATAAAGACCGTAGGAGTAATGGGGGATAGCCGAACTTATGATTTCGCTCTTTCTTTAAGGATTGTAAATAGCAGTGATGGGATGACTGCTGATTGGGCTAAAATATCACATAATATATTAGGGGAGATATCTAATAGAATTATCAACGAGGTTAAAGGTATTAACCGCGTGGTCTATGACATAAGTTCAAAACCACCAGCAACGATCGAGTGGGAATGATGTTCGTATTGTGTATCGCGTATCGCGTGAAGAAAGATAGTGTGGAGTGTTTTAGGAAGAAATAGATATCTAAAAATTAATAATTTAAAGGAGAAAAAAAATTATGCGGCCAAGAAGAAAATTAAAAATGCTTGAGGGTGTCTTAGAAGAAAAGAGAAGAGAAATAATAAAAGAGTTGTTTAATTCCGGAAGGACTGAAAATATAAATAGAGAGACATAAAAAAATGCTGTCTTAGCTTTAAACTCACAAAACAGCAGTATTATTATGGTTTTTTGAGGTGAGGAGAAGAGATGGTAGAAAGGCATAGGGTAGGGGATAATGGGAATTAAGAATAAATATCATCATACCTTCCGAGTAAGCTGGGAGCAATTCCATCGGGATAGCCGAGCCTTAGCTTGGAGGTTATTGGCTACTAAGAAGAAATGGAAGAAAATTATTGCTGTGTCTCGAGGAGGTTTAATTCCGGCAACTATAATTGCTCGGGAATTGAACATTCATTATATTGATACGATTTGTGTCTCCAGTTATACGGCACAGCACCAAGGAGAACTCTCAATTTTAAAAGGTGTCCTCGGGCCTGATTGGTCGGGGGAGTATCTGGTTATCGATGATCTGGTAGATACCGGCGCTACCGGGAAGATTATTCGAAATGTAATCCCAAGAGTCTATTTTGCTACTGTTTATGCCAAACCCGATGGCGAGCTGGTAGTGGACACTTTCATAACCGGAGTTAGTCAGGATACTTGGGTCCTCTTCCCTTGGGACAGCGAAGTCGTCCCCAATTTTGTGGAACCTATAGTTGACTATACCAATGAGATTAAGGAATAAGATAAATTTACTGGGGCGGGAAAAAAGGAGAGAATGAGGAAAGGGTTGAGGATGTGGAGAGAATAAAAAATAGCCTGAACCGGAGAAGAAAAAAAGATAAAAATAAAAGTCCTTATCTGAAACCTGACAACGAATTTTTAAAGATATTTTATTGACAAAAGTAAATATCTGTGTTAAAATATAAAAAAAAGTATGAGGTAAAAAGAAAATGTCAAATCTGTTATCTCTAAAAGAAGTGGCCGAAAAACTGAACCTTTGCTATAATGCAGCCTATTATTACATTAAGACCAGAGAACTAAGAGGGATAAAACTAAACAAGGTCTGGAGGATCGAGCCGGAGGAGCTGGAAAGGTTTATTGAAGAAAGAAAGGTGAAGGCCTGATGGAGAGCTTGATTGAATTTGAAGGAAAAGACCTTCTACCGGAAAGCCTGAAAGGAAAAGCCGAATACGTCTTCGGACTTCTGGATATATCAGAGAACAGCAAAAGGGAATATCTTTATCGGATCTCTCTCTTCCTGGATTTTATAGAAAAAAGGGCTTTTAGATTAGATTCATTTCTGGAATTTAAGAGATATCTCGGGGGGAGAGAGGAATATTCTGCCTCTACAAAGAATAAATATCTGGCCTCTGCCCGGGTCCTGCTCAAAGAATTGTCCAGAAGGGGTCTGATACCCGATATAACTCTGAATGTAAAGGGATTTAATCAGAGCCAGAAGCACAAACGAGAGGGGCTGTCGAAAGAGGAAGTAATAAAATTGAAAGACAGGATAAAGACCTTAACGGATACGGCTAAAAATAGCCGGATCAAGGCCTTGTTCTGTCTTTTTGTTTTACAGGGGCTAAGACAGGTAGAAGTTATAAGACTAGACAGAGAGGATTTAGACCTGGTTAGCGCTATCGCTCATATCCGGGGGAAGGGGCAAGATGACAAAGAGATGGTCTACCTAAACCCGGAGACAGTGAAGACTTTGAAGAATTATATTAAGACCTGCAATATCGGCTCCGGAGCCCTGTTTAAGAGCCTGGGGAACAGAAAGAGCAAGAGGCTATCGGAGAGGACCCTGAAGAGAGACTTTGAAGGACTGTTTAGGGGACTGAACATTAACAAGACGATACACGGATTCAGGCATTATTATATAACTAACCTCTTACAGAATTTTGAAGTCTCGACAGTCAGGAAATTTAGCAGGCACAAGTCCTTAGATATGCTGATCGTCTATGATGATGAGCTGGACCTGTCGGAGAAGAAAGAAAAGGTCTTTGATTGTTTCTCTGGTTTGAGTGTCACATAAATACAATTACACGACATTGGATTTAAAGGAGAATTTATTTATTTTCTGAGGACTCTTGACTTTGGTTCGTGAGTGATTATAATGAAAGTAA
>NMQN01000671.1 GCA_003575245.1 Candidatus Atribacteria bacterium 1244-E10-H5-B2
TTTTCATCAGAATGAGGCTGCAATATTTGTGGCAAGAGTTTGTAATTTCGGGTGAGAATAATTAATAAAAGTAAGTGATATAGGATGAAATGCTATTACCATAGGACGGTTGTTTATGTTGAATAATCAAATAATTTTTTCTTTTAATTTTATATATGATTTTTGTAATTTTTCCTTATCAAAAGGTTTACCATGTCCGGGAAACAACTCTTGAACTTTCATGTCTAATAATAAATTTTTTTAATTTTCGAAATTTTTTCATCAGTTGACTTTTATTGGTCTTTGCTACATAATGTTTAATAATTTCAGGTAATAACAAATTCTGGCTGGTAAAAAGATATTTTTGGTGGATCAGGAATTAAAATGATGGAAGTAAATTTTATAATATGGATACTTTATAATAATATTTTATGAGGGGAAAAATGGAGACAATTAAAGAACAGATTCAAGAAATGATAAATCGTGAGACCCGTGCATGGAATGAAAAAGACGCGGAAACATTGATATCGATATTTCACCCCGATATGGTTTGGCCGTGGCCTGAAAATGAAAATGCACATAATCCCGTTGATTGGATATTCCCATTCGGCAGGTATAATCGAAAACGCTGGAAAGATAACTGGCAAGCCCTTTTTAATACTCATGAATTAATTCATAATAACAGGAATACAGTAAAAATAATAATCTCTGAGCAAGGCGATGGAGCTTTTGCCGTTGTAGAAATAGACACATTATGGCGCGATAAAAATGGCAATAAATCTCATTGGAAAGGTACTGTCAGTAAAGGATATACAAAAACGAAAGATGGTTGGAAGTTGATTATGCACACAGGTGTTCTAAAATATTGAGAAATACTTTCATAATTCCTGCGGTAGTGGGTGAAAGAAGAGGAGAGATGTATTTTGATAAAACCAAAGAAAATAAAACCGGGGTCGCGAATTGCAATTATTTCACCTTCAAATGGACTTCCCTATTTATTCCCTGATATTTATGAGTTAGGATTAAAAAATTTGAAAGAAATATTTGGTTTTGAAATAGTTGAAATGCCCACTGCAAGGATGTCTCCAGATGAACTTTATAAAAATCCAAAATTACGTGCTGACGATATAAATCAAGCTTTTGCAGATGATAGGATTGATGGAACTATAACTTCAATAGGAGGTTATGAATCTGTACGAATTCTAAAGTATTTAGATATTGATATAATCAAGAAGAATCCAAAGCTTATTATGGGTTTTTCCGATGCTACCACTTTCTTATCTTATCTGAATTATCTAGGAATGATAACATTTTACGGCCCTTCAGTAATGGCTGGATTTGCACAGCTTAAACACCTTCCTTCTCAGTATATAGAACACATTAAAAGAATTTTATTTACAGATCATTTCCCTTATACTCCTTATACCAAATGGACTAATGGTTATAAGGATTGGAGTAATAAGGATACTTTAGGAGAATGTACGGAATTTTTCAATAATGAAAATGGCTGGACTTTTTTACAGGGAAAGGTAATTACTCAAGGTCGTCTTTGGGGCGGCTGTATCGAAGTTTTAGAATGCATCAAGTCAACCGATTATTGGCCCGATAAAACTTTCTGGAATGATAGGGTTTTGTTTTTGGAAACATCTGAAGAAAAGCCTTTACCAAGCCAAGTAGGATATATGCTAAGAAATTATGGTATTCAAGGAATACTCGGGAAGGTAAAAGGTGTTGTTTTCGGCAGGGCAAAAGATTATTCGCTTAAAGAAAAAGAGGAACTTAACAAAATTATCTTAAATGTAATAAGGGATGAGTTCAATGTGAGTGATATTCCTATAATTGTTGATATGGACTTTGGCCATACTGATCCGAAGTTAATTTTACCTTTAGGGTGTATGGTTGGTCTTAATCCAACAACTAAAGCCATTACGCTAATAGAGAATCCTTTTAGCTAAGAAAATAGAGGCAAGAGGAACACATTAAATTTACCAATTAAAGGAGGAAAGAAAATATGAACAATAAAACAATTTTATGGCTTACTATTATCGGAAGTATTGCTATTGCTTTCTTGAGTTGGATTGTTTATGGAGAGAGCATATTCAAAGTAATATTCAGTGCTATTTTATTAGTCGCTAGCATCTTTTATTTTATAGATTTCTCGAAAAGAAAGAAAACCGGCAGTTTAATTACAACCTTATTTTTTCTGTCTGTTGCCTTTACACTTCTTCTTACATTTTGTTTGCCAAGCATATTCTCTCTGGTTTTGGCAATAGTATCTTTAATATTATTTATTGCTCTTATTTACACCTTTTTCAATAGAGAGAAATATTATTAAAAGGAGTAGAAATAATGAAACCTAAACCCCACTTAATTATCATCATTGGTTCATTTGTAATTACTGCGATCGTTTTATTTGCTGTTACATATTTTGGAAGTGCAACAAAAAACAAGGAAATAAATGAGCTTGAGTATGTAACGCCTGAAGAAATCGGCTGGTCATCTGTAAAACTGGAAGAAGCAGAAAGGTATGCAGAACAAATCGGCTCAGCAGCAGTTATGGCTCTCTACGAAGGAAAAGTATTCTTTTCCTGGGGGAAGATTAGTCAAAAATATCTGATCCACTCTATTAGAAAACCCTTCCTTAGTGCTCTATATGGCATATATGTAAAACGAGGATTGATTGATCTTGATAAAAATCTGGATGAGTTGGAAATAGATGATATTCCGCCTGGTCTTACATCTATAGAGAAGCAAGCCACAGTAAAGGATCTATTGATGTCCCGTTCCGGGGTATATCATGAAGCAGCAGCCGAAGCGCAAGTTATGATTAGAACCCGTCCGGAGAGAGGCAGCCATGCACCCGGAACTTTCTTCTATTACAATAACTGGGATTTTAATGTGTTAGGCACTATCTTTGAGAAGCAAACTGGCAAGAAGATATTCGAAGCATTCAAAGAAGAGATTGCGGACCCCATAGGGATGCAGGATTTTCTTTTGTCAGACTGTCGATATCAGCGCGAATGGAAAAAGTCAAAACACCCTGCCTATCATTTTAGGATGACTGCCAGAGATATGGCCAGATTTGGATTGCTTTATCAAAATAAGGGAAAGTACGGAGATTTACAGATCATCCCTCCGGAGTGGATTGCGGAGAGCACAACCCCTTATTCGATTAATAATTTAGACGGGGATGGTTATGGGTATATGTGGAGTATAATCCCCGAAGAAGCAGGATTGGGAAATGGTTTTTATCACACAGGAAATGGTGTACATCTTTTGACCGTATTACTTGAGAAAAAACTGGTATTAGTTCACCGTGTAGATACAGATAAGAATTTTGATATTACCTGGAAAGAGATTCGTCAGCTGATGTATATGATAGGAGAAGCACGCATCTTAGACTGAATTGAGCTGTGGTGATACGGGGAATAACAATCCTCTTGCTATCTTTTTTATAAGAGGTAAAAAATATATGAAGACAGATAATTATTCCGAGAAGAACAGGGAAGCTTGGAACGAAGCAGCTAGTGTGCATAGAAAGAACAGAAAAGTAGATTATATGGT
>NMQN01000758.1 GCA_003575245.1 Candidatus Atribacteria bacterium 1244-E10-H5-B2
TTATATATATTTGTATTGATTTCTTCACCAGTTTCGCTATAAGTTTTATAAGGAACAATTATTTTTTGTCCATCCTTAAGAAGAGCAGCAAGGTTAATCGAATCCAAGTTAGCCTCTTCGATTGCTCCTCCTGCAATTTTTACTGCATCAACAATTCTGTCAGTTGACTTTAATTGATAAACTCCGGGGTTTTTAACTGCACCAGCGATATGAATAATCACCGGTGGAATTTCTATTTGTATCGCAGGTTTATTTTCTGAAATATCTAAAGCACGATTTATAATAAAATTATCTTCTTTATTAATATTTTTATTCAAAACTATTCCTACACCTACTATTATCACTATTAACAATAAAATTATGGTAATTTTTTCTTGATTCGAAAAGTTAAACATAATTGTTTATACTCCTTACTTCTATAGTGATTATACTTTTAGACTATAAATTTAAAACAAAAACCATTATAATGATTTACCAATTCTCCAATTAAATTAGCCGTTAGTCAATAGTGAACGATCGTTAGCATAAGAAGGCACCATATACCGTACCTTTACTTTTTTGTAGGGGTACAATGAATTGTGCCCTCTCTGTTTTACTGCCTTTTGTTCTTACTTGGGCGTATGCAATACGCCCCTACATCTTTTATAATTTCGTCTTCTCTATCTTGTGGGCACGATGCATCGTGCCCCTACCTCTGAATTCTAATTTTCTTCACACGATACTCAATACGCGATACGATTCTATTCTGGCTCCTGACTCCTGAATTCTATTTTCTTCACGAGATACCAGATACGAGATACGAATTTTGCTATACGCTAATAATTTTCTTGATTTTTAATTTTAAAGTATCTCTTTGCTTCACCTACAGTATATAGCGATCCGGTTATACATATTAAATCATCTTTTTTGGAATTCGATAAAGCACAGTTTATGGCCTGAGGAATATTTTCAGTAACGATTATTTTATTCTGCTCTATGTATTGTGCCACTTCTTTGGCAATTACCTGGGGAGGAGCTGCCCGAGGGCTCATTGTCTTGGTAGTAATGATTAAATCTGCTTTGGGAGTTATTATTTGTATCATTTTTTTGTAATTCTTATCTGCAAAAATTGCCACTACCAAAATGAGCCGTTGATAAGTAAATATCTCTTCCAAGGCTTGCAGCACTATCCTTATTCCACTGGGATTGTGTGCCCCATCTAATATTAATGTAGGATTAGTTTGAATGATTTCCAATCTCCCTGTCCACTTAACTTTTTCTAAACCGGCTCTTATTGCTTTTTCAGAAATATTTACTCCTCTAATTTTAAGTGCTTCTATTACGGTAATAGCGGTAGTGGCATTATCAGCTTGATGTCTGCCCAATAAGGGAGTGTGAAGATTTTTATAATTATGATAAATTCCTTTTAAATCAAATATTACGCCATTGATATCAGATTTTACTATTTTGTAATTTATTTCTTTTCCTGTACTATAAACAAGGGAATTTTTCTTATTAGCTATTTTCTTAATTTCATTATATGCCTCTTCATATTGTTTAGAGGATATTACAATCCCCTCCGGTTTAATAATTCCTCCCTTTTCCCTGGCAATTTTTTCTAAACTGTTTCCTAATTTATCCATATGGTCATAATCGATATGAGTAATGACAGAAATTAAAGGTTCGCAAACATTTGTAGCATCTAACCTTCCACCTAATCCTACTTCTAAAACTAAAAAGTCTATCTGTTCTTCAAAAAAATAGAGAAAAGCCATAGAAGTTATAACTTCAAAGAAGGTGGGGTGACCGTAGCAGGGTGTATTGGCAACTTTTTTTATAGAAGGTTTTATTCTTTCTAATAGTTCGCTAACCTTTTTTCTGCTTATTGATTTATGATTAATTTTGATTCTTTCGGTAAAATCAACTAAATGAGGAGAAGTGTAGAGACCAACTTTATAGCCACTAGATTGAAGAATTGAACTAATTAAGGAACATGTTGAACCTTTTCCATTTGTTCCAGCAACATGAATTATTTTTAATTTTTTATGAGGTTCGCCTAAGAGATAAAGTAAATAGTTTATATTTTTTAATCCTAATTTTATACCATATTTAGTTAGGTCATAAATATAATCTAATGCTTTAGTATAAGTTGTCACATTTACCTCTTTTACCAGTCGTTAGTGAATAAACCTAGCGTATAGCGTTTAGCGTATAGCATATAGCAAAATACGTATCTCGTGAATCGTATCTCGTTAAGATAATAATAATCAGAATACAGAAGTCAGAAACTCTGCTCGTGTCGAGTATCGAGTATCACGTTATATAGCTCATATTTCTTATTTTGTCATTGCGAGGAAGTAAAACGACCGAAACAATCCCATTAAATTATATTACTATCATTTGCAATGACATGTTTTATAGTTTATCATACAAATTTTTCCATTCTGGATTAATTCCTATAATCAATTCAACCTTCTTAGTCCTTGAGCCTGCTTTTATCTGTTTTTGTCTTAAAATAGCATTTTCTGGGTCATTATATATTTCAAAAAATATTAATTTATTGATATTATATTTTTTTGTAAATCCATCAATTACTCTTTCTTTATGTTCCCAAATTCTTTTCTTTAAATCGCTGGTAATTCCAGTATATAAAACGGTATTTATTTTATTAGTCATTAGGTAAACATAATATTGCTTCCTATTAAAAGGGATTGCCACGGCTTCGCCTCGCAATGACAGATTTAATTACTTTTATTTTTCTATTAATCTTTTAAATGACATTTCTGTTTTTTCATTCTGATTCCTGAATTCTGACTTCTTATTTTCTTAACCGGGTAACCGGCAAACTGGTTAACTGGGTAACATTTCTCACTATACAGTATTCACTTAAAGGATTTTAGGTTGTTCTCTAATCTTTTTTTAATGTCCCTTAAATCATCTGCTTTAGCTCTTTCTTTTTTAACAATGGCTTCCGGGGCTCTGGATAAGAAATCCTTATTGTTTATTTTTTTGAAAATTAGATTAAGCTCATTATTTATTTTATTTAATTTTTTCTCTAAACGAGCTATTTCCTCTGAAATATTAATTATATCCTTTAAAGGAATAAATATCTCCATCCCTTCTAAAACACCTGTGGCTGAATACTCTGGTTTTTTGATTCCCATTCCCATCTCTAATGATTTTGTTTTAATCATGGTTTCTATATAATAAATATTTTTTTCTATTAATTTTAATTTATCTTTTTCGTTAATATTTAAATATAAATCTATCTTTTTGCTATAGGGAATATTCATATCTGACTTAATATTTCTTATAGTTTTAATGATGCTCATTATTTTATCTATTTTATTTTCTGCATCTTTATTCTCAAATTCTTCTTTATATTTTGGCCAGGGAGAAACCATAATACTTTCTCCTTTATGAGGTAGTTTTTGCCATATTTCTTCAGTTATAAAAGGCATAAAGGGATGTAAAAGTCTTAAGGTATTTTCTAAAACAAACCACAGAATATATTGAGATGTCTGTTTTTCTATTGTATTCTTCTCTTGATATAATTTTGGTT
>NMQN01000417.1 GCA_003575245.1 Candidatus Atribacteria bacterium 1244-E10-H5-B2
TCAGGATGTTTTTTCGAAACTTCTTCTATATCCATTCCCCCGAAAGAGCTAAATATGATGAGCGTCTTTTTCATTTTTCTATCTAAAACAATGCTTAAATAAAATTCTTGTTTAATTTCTATTTTTTCCAGAACTAGTATCCCTTTTGGTTTATGGCCTTTTATTTCAGTTTTTAATATTTTACCTGCTACTTTTTCTGCATCACTTAAATCATCTACTATTTTTACCCCTCCAGCCTTTCCTCTTCCTCCCACTAAGATCTGGGATTTAAGAACAACCGGGACTCCGATGGCTGCAGCTATTTGTTTTGCTTCTTGAGGTGTTTTGGCTAATTTTCCTTTTTGAATATTAATCCCATACTTAGAAAAAATTTCTTTTACTTGATATTCATACAGCTTCATCCTATATTTTGCTCCTTAATTGAAATATTAGGCTCATTTGATTAAAGAAAATCCTAGTTCAAAAGCTTTTAAATTGATGCTTCCACTGTTTTTGGGCACCCTGTCTAATATTGCCTTTCTTATGCTATCCATGCTAACGATCTTGCTAATACCAACCAGAGCCCCTAAAAAACAAATATTGGTTGGCAATGTAGTACCTAGCTCTTCTCTAACTAATCTAGTAAAGGGAAAAGCATGGACATTTTCAGAATCAGGTATAGATTCACTTTTTATTAGAGATGAATCTAAAATAACAAGAGTATCTTTTTTTATCTTTTTACCATATTTATCATATGCTTGCTGAGATATGGCAACAAGGATATCGGGGAGAGTCACTGAAAGATCAAAGATTTCTTTTTTGCTGGCAATAATTTCTGCACTACTGGCTCCACCCCTTGCTTCTATACCATGGGATTCTCCGGTAATAATATTAAAACTATCCATCATTAAAGCTTCAGCTAAGATAATGCTGGCTAAAACCAAACCCTGTCCACCTGTTCCGCTAAATCTTATTTCAGTTTTTTCCTGTTCGTTAAATTTCATTTTAAACTAACCTCTTCTTTAAAATTAGTGATCCGATCATATTCTTCTATATATTCAGGATACTCTTTTTCTATCAAGATTCCTCTCAATAGTTTATGCTCTAATTCTTCCTTAGAAAGTTTTTCAGCTTGTTTTTTAGTTATGGTCATTTCTTTTATATTTCTTATCATTTGAGAAGGGTTGCTGTTTTTGTTTCTTCGACCGAACTGGATGGGGCAATTTGTTAATACCTCTACCACTGAAAATCCTTTATGAGAGATCGCTTTAATAATTAAGTTATCCAATTCAACTACGTGATAGATGTCCCCACGAGCAACAAAAGTTGCACCTGCTGCTTCTACCAGTTTACAGGCATCCATCTGAGGTTCTATCATTCCAAAAGGAGCAGTTGATGCAAAATGACCCGGCTTGGTTGTCGGTGCATATTGACCACCTGTCATGCCGTAAATTTCGTTGATAGCAATAATGGCGGTCAAATCGATATTACGACGCGCAGCGTGGATAAGATGATTACCACCAATCGCACCAGCATCACCATCTCCCATAAAAACAATAACCTTCAATTTGGGGTCAGCCAACTTAATTCCTGTTGCAACAGTCAATGCCCTTCCGTGAGGAGTCCTAATGGATGGAAAGTTGAGATAAACGGGTAATCTTCCGGCACATCCGATAGCACATACCATGACCGTTGTATTTTGATCTAATCCTAACTTATCGATTGCTCTAACCATTGACGCCAAAGCAATTCCATGACCGCAACCGGAACAGGCAAAATGCGGAAACTGATCCAATCTTAAATATTTATCTAACTTGCTCATTTTTCTCCTCTATTTATTTTTATAATTTGATTATATATTTCTTCAACATAAAAAGGTAAACCGGAGATTTTATTTAATTGCACTACCTCTGCTGCCCCTTCAATCGCCTGTTTTACCAAGCCGGCAACCTGACCTTCATAATTCATTTCCGGTACCAATATTTTATCTACTCTACGAGCTATTTCTCTAACTTCTTTTTCTGGAAATGGCCAAATGGTAATAGGACGAATAAAGTCAACCTTGATTCCCTTTTTAATGGCCATTCTTACTGCACCTTTTGCCGGTCTGGCGGTTGATCCGTAAGCCAAAACCGCAATTTTAGAGCCTTCCTCTTCCATTTTCTCTACCATAACAATATCGTCGTAATATTTTTTTAATTTATTGTTTATCCTTTGGATGCAGTAATCGATAGTCTCCGGCGCTAAATTGGGAACACCTTTATCCCCGTGAATCATCCCGGAAATATTGTACCGATAGCCACCACCCAAAGGAGGTAAAATTGGTATACCAGTATTATCAACTTTATATGGAAGATACTCCTCTTGAGGGGGCACATCAGAGCGTCGGTTGATAATTTCGAATGAATCTGATTCAGGGATGGTAATGCTCTCTCTGATATGAGCTAAAATTTCATCGGTTAAAATGACCACCGGAACCATATATTTTTCCGATAAATTAAAGGCGGTGATGGTCAAATTATAGGCTTCTTCAACGCCGGAAGGACAGAGTGCAATTCTCGGGCTTTCTCCGTGAGAACCCCATTTGGTTTGCATGATATCTCCTTGCTGAGGTTTGGTTGCACCTCCTGTACTTGGACCTACCCTTTGTGCATTGTAGATGACAATCGGTATTTCTACCATCGCAGCATAACCCAAAAGTTCCTGCATAAGACTAAAACCAGGCCCGGAAGTAGCCGTCATCGCCTTTTTCCCGGCAGCTGATGCACCAATGATGGTTCCAATACTGGCTATTTCATCTTCCATCTGTATAAATCTTCCTCCATGAGCAGGTAATTTTCTGGATAAAAGCTCAACAACTTCAGTCGATGGGGTAATAGGATATCCGGCACAAACTTTCATACCTGCAACAAGTGCTGCTTCTGCAACAGCCTGATTTCCCTGCATTAATACTTTTTTAGACATTAATTTCCTCCTTTATTTCAATGGCAAAATCAGGACACCTTAATTCACATAACTTGCATTTAGTACATTTTGTCTCATCTTTTACTTCAGGGTAACCTTTTTCATTTTTACATAAAACTTGTTTAGGGCAAAGATCTATACAAATACCACAAGCTTTACACCATTTTAGGTTAATATCAATGAATGACACTTTTTTTTCCTTCTTTTATTTGATTATTATTTTGATACTTTTTATATTTTTAAAACCCTACCCTCTTAGTACTCCATTTTCTATTTCCTCTTTACCAAAACTTCTAATTCCCTGTATAAATCGATTTAATTTTATTCATTCTTATTCTCTATCTTTTTCTTTTACCACATTTTTTAAAATATTAATTACTGTATTTTCCATATGTATCTGGCTTAACCTATCCGCCTCTGCTGAATCGTGTTCCCTTAAAGATTCCATAATTTTTCGATGTTCCTCTAAAGAACACTTAAGCCTTCCAGGGACACTAAGTGATTTAATTCGAAATCTATAAATGAAACTACCTAAATTATCACGTATTTGAATTATCCATTTATTCCCACAGATATTTAATATAAGATTATG
>NMQN01000278.1 GCA_003575245.1 Candidatus Atribacteria bacterium 1244-E10-H5-B2
AAAGATTCGGATCTAACGGAGAACTTAATACCTGGGAACTTCTCTTTCAACTCTTTCCTTATGGTTTGAGCTACAGTGGCTTGAACGCTTAACATCTTAAAAACCTCCTTTATAAAATTATTAAATTACTTAATCAATCCTTGACGACCAGGTACATTCTAAATTATGATTATTGCAGTAATCACAAAAAGCCTTGACCGATTCCTCGTTTACTGATAACTCTTGTCTGTTAGTTAGTCTGGCTATTAGGCCATAACCGCCCCGGTAAGTATTTTTTGAGATACTTAAACCGTTGATGGCCAGATCTCCGTATCGGTCCGGATTGCCTAGAGCCTTAAAAGCCCGAACGATTTTAGATCTACCAGCTAAATGCAAAGCAGTACAACCGCAGACATCAAGCATAGTACCTACAACCTTATTATCCGATTCATTTTTAACCACCCACCTTGGCCCGGCCTTTTGTAATTCTTTTAGTTTTGATTCCCCAGCCTGTTTGCCTGATCTCTGGGCATTCATTAAAACCGCTATAATGTGTTTTGCCTCGTATTTCTTCATTTAGTTAACCTCCTTTAATTTAATAAAGTATCAAAGTAAATAACCTTAATAAACTCCACTCCAAAGAATGGAGTCTATAAAGCTATTTAGTTAGTTTAAAACTGCCTACATTGTTCCCGTTTACGTCGTGTATAGGAAATTCAATATGAGAGTCTCCTGCATAACTGGGGGATGTAATTTTTTCGATCACATCTTTTAAGCATCTCGCTACTTCATCTTTTAAGTTACCATCGAAAGCGGCGTTTTTAGTCTCGATCTTAATTCTTAACATTTTAGAAACCTCCTAAACCCTTTATTTTTAAGCCTAACTAAATATAACACAATAAGGCAAGTTTGTCAAGTAAGTAAAGAGATAAAAGCTTTATTAGGGTCTATAACTTAAAAAGATGTTGAGGATCGGGTCAGATTGAAGCCGGTCCGGTCCCAGATCAAAGCTTATTGACTCCGGGATAAGCGGAAACATAGGATTTTTCACAGTTTCAGGCTCTTATTTCCCATTTTAAGCTTCAATTAATTGATTGATTCCTTGAATCCGGGAAAGCACGCAAAGGCAGGGGTGGGGGGTCTCGGGATTTCTTCGGAGAGAATATCTCCTGTTAGCCCTGTCCAATTCATAACGCATGGTGCTTTCAGATAGAAATAAATCATATAATTTCAAAAATGTTAATAGGGGCGCAAATATGGGTGGTATACGCATGGGAGGCTCTTATCTATCACTTTTACAAATTTTTCCATCTATGGAATATTTTGTAAGAATATTAGATATGGTAGGGTTTAAAATCTTCCTCATATTTTCCATTCATGGAATTTTTGAGGATATTATTAATATATGGTTTGTAAGGGATCATATATAATATCTTAAGTTCCAGGTATTGTAAAGGTAGGGAGGGTTTTAGCTACTGCGGTTTCAGTATAAAAAATAACCTGTCCGTAGGGGTTTACAGGGATAGAATAAATTTCATAGGGTATGGTAAGGGGTTGATAGCTGGTGAGCTAATAACAGGGGTAGAAAGGCACCTGGAACGTGAATTTCAGCACTAAAAGCACCCCTTAAATAACCTATCCTAATTTTTTAAGGTCAAACTACTTTGGTCTTGCTTTCTTTACTTCTCCACTAATACCAGTTTAATCTCTAGAATACCCCTAAAAACGAACGTAAAGTATCTTTATTCGCACATATTTTTATTTTTAAGGCAATGATAAGCATTTATACCTTAACCTGCTTTTTTAGTTAAAATACCAGGACAGGAAATCCGACAGATCCGACAGGATATCGCTAAAAAGGGAAGCAGAAAATTCAACTGATCCTACTTAAAAAGGACAAAAAGGAAAGGAGAAGCACAAAAAGGGGTCAGGAGCTCCTACCCTTAAAAAAGGGTCAGGGGTCTTTACCCTGTCTTGAAGTAATGATAAGGGTTTCCTGCCTTATGATGATACTATTTTTAGGGGTCAGGGTCTATATTCAAAACGAAAGAATCGAAAGAAATATCGATAAAAAGAAAGGGTTAGGGGTTAAGGTAAAGAATGTAAGGTTTGTCTTACAAAAAAAGGGGGGATCGATGTAATAAAAGGTTACATTTTCAGGTTAACAAAAGTCAACATTTCAGTTATTAGCAGTTTTATCACTTAGTTGCCAAAAATAAAGCTAACCTAAGCGATTTTAAGGGGAGTCTTTTAGGGTGGTCGGTATGATTATACCTAATTTTTTAGCAGTTATCCGAGAATCACTCGGGCAAAAAATATGTTGCAATGTGAGGGAATTGTTTCTCGGAGAACAACTCACTACTTTCTGATGGAATATTTTAGAAGGGTAAAGATTTGACACCCATCTAATCTTATGTTATATTTATAATATAATATGTAAAAAAACAAGCCCGCTATCATCGTTAGACTGAGATAAGCGGGCCCGAACAGAGCCGAAGTCCTTGTTTTCCTTGAACTCTTAATTTATTATATCACATAAAGGATAAAAAACAATAAGGGGCTTGGCTTCTGTCAGAAGTCAGGCCTTTTTTATTAGGAGGCAAAGGAAAAAATGATAATGAATCCGATTAAAAAGAGGAGAGAGGAGAAGGGGCTCACGCAAGCAAACCTAGCTCTCCTATTGGATGTATCACAAATCTATATTTCACAGTTTGAGACAGGAGGACTCATCCCTTCTGAAAACCATATTAAGAAGATTGTTGAGATTCTGGACCTTGATAAAGAAATATTTATTAAAGAGCTTTCCCAGTTCTATCAGGCCAAAAAGAAAGAGCTAAAGAAGCAAATAAAGGAGAGATGAGGTAATGCCGAAATACCATGTAAAGACTGTGGAGCAGTTTGAGACTGGGGGAACTTATCCCTTCCGAGAACCAGACTAAAAAGGTTAGTAAAATTCTGGGTATCAGTCCGGAAACTTTAAATAAAGAATTGCATCAATTTTACGAGGAAAGAAAAAAAGAGTTAAAGAAGAGGATAGAGGAGAGGTAAGATAATGCCTAAATATAAATGTAAAGATTAAGGCATTTTAAATATATTTAAATAGAGAAAATAAATTCCGAACACTTTAGTATTAAATAATGGGGAGGTGGTTAAATTCAGATAATTTTACCAGAGGAAGGCCAGAAAAGAAGTGTAAAAAATTTTAAGGAGGGAAAGATAATGAAAAATTTTAAAAAAAGTATTTTTGTTTTGTCATTAGTAGTATTTTTAATGGTGGGACTCTTCACTGGAATGGCAATTGCTGAGGAAAAGATAATCAAGATTGGCACTGTATTTCCGTTAACTGGTCCTTGTGCTCTTGCTGGTGCTCGTTGTAAGGCAGCTGTGGAGACTGCAGTAGAAGTTATTAACAATATCCATCCTGAGTGCGATGTTCCTTTAGCTAATCAGAGTGGCATCCTTGATGGATATAAAATTGTTTTAGTCCATGCTGATCATCAAGGAAAACCCGATGTAGGTAAAACTGAAACTGAGCGACTCTTCAATCAAGA
>NMQN01000805.1 GCA_003575245.1 Candidatus Atribacteria bacterium 1244-E10-H5-B2
ATGCCAGCAAAAGGCCTTACAGGATATTAAAGCCAAAAGTTTTGATGAGGAAAAAGTAGATGTCCTCTTTCAAAAGGCCTGTGCATATCAGGAAGAAGTCAACCAGAAGATTGATAAAGCGATGCCCAAATTCAGCCGGGATTACTGGTGGAATAAAGCAGAGACTATGAAGGTGAAAATGGTGCCAACACGAAACGGATTTGGGGATGCCATTGCGAAATTGGGTGAAGCGAAATCGGTGGTAGCCTTCGGTGCCGATATTACCAATTCAATCTGCATGAATCAATTTTATGAAAATCATCCGGAAAGAAAAGAACGGTTTTTCCAGATGGGTATTGCCGAACAGAACATGACCTCGGTAGCTTCCGGATTTGCCAAAGAAGGCAAAACAGCCTTTATCGGTTCATACGGGGTCTTTGTTACCGGTAGGAATTGGGATCAGATCAGAACCACCGTCTGCTATAATAATTATAATGTAAAAATTGCCAATGCCCATGCCGGTTTATCGGTAGGTCCTGACGGAGCAACCCATCAGGCTTTGGAAGAAATCAGTAATATGTATTACTTACCCAATATGCACCTCATTGTTCCCAGCGATTCTCTGGAGACAGAAAAGGGAACCATTGCTGTAGCGAAAATTCATGGTCCGGCAGTAATCAGATATGCCCGGGAAGCCACCCCCATTATTAGCAAAGAGGATACACCTTATGCATTCGGTCAAGCCAATGTTATCCGTTTCAGAGAGGAAAAAGAAGAATTTGTTGATGCCTTTGAGACCAAATTAGCTTCTGACTACCAGACTGAAAATGAAGATGTTTGTATTATGGCTTGTGGACCCATGGTGGCAGAGGCGATGCGGGCCGCCTATATCTTAAAGAAAGAGTATAACCTTGAAACCAGGATACTAAACATTCACACGGTTAAACCCCTGGACAAAGAGAGCATTCTTAAAGCTGCTGAAGAAATTGGACTGGTAATGACAGTGGAAGAACACCAAAAGGGTGGATTTGGAAACATCATTGCCGGAGTGATTGCCGCCGGTAAAAAGTATAACGCCCCCTTATTATTGGATATGATGGGCGTGGATGATCAATTTGGCTTATCCGGTGCCTCATGGGAACTGCTTAAAACCTTTGAACTTACTGCCGAGCATATCGCAAAAAGGACGAAAGCGTTAAGCGGAAAGAAATATAAATAAAAAAGGAATGATAAAAATGGCTGTTAAAAAGATTACCATTACAACCGAAGACCTTAAGGTGGATGCCAGTTTAAACGATAGCGAAACTGCTCAAAAAATATGGGAAGCACTTCCTATTGAAGAAAGCGTTAATACCTGGGGTGATGAGATTTATTTTTCCATACCGGTAAATATTCCATTGGAAGATGGAAAGGAAGTGGTTTCCGTAGGAGATTTGGGCTATTGGCCCCCCGGAAGTGCTTTTTGTATCTTCTTTGGACTCACTCCAGCAAGTCAGGGTGATGAAATTAGATCTGCTAGCCCAGTAAATATCTTCGGAAAGGTAATAGGAGATCCTAAGGCATTTAAAAAAGTCAGTTCGGGAGCAAAAATTATCATTGAGAAGGGTGAATAATATATAGTTGGGTTTTTAGTTATTAGTTTTTGGTTTTTAGATAAAAAATTAGTTCTCAGTTCCCGGTTTTCAGTAAGTAGATTTGGTGTAAGGGTTGGATTTATCTAACCCTGGTGTACTGGTAATTTTTTTAGCGGGTTCGATGAATCGAACCCCTACATATTACTTATTACTCATCACTCATTACATATTTAGTTACCCAGTTTACCAGTTTGTCAGTCAGTATTATTCATTAATAAACTTGCAACCCGTAACTTGAAACTTCTTCACTTATTACTTATCACATATTACACATTACTTGTTACTCATCACTTACTACAGTAACTGATACGGAGACTCCATTTTTTTACTTTTTATCAAAATATTTTGGGGAACTCTAAATTTTATCAATTGATTATAAAGGGCTTCCACGAAGAATTTTTCGGTATCAAAATGTTCAATATCCAAAACGTTCAGCCCCAATTCTTTAGCTCGAAGGGCAGTATGATAAGAGATATCTCCGGTTATGTATAAGTCAACATTCTTGCGGCTAACTTGTTCTAAGAGAGAGCCTCCTGACCCTGTACAAAGAGCTACCCTTTTTATTTTACGGTTGTTAGATTTAATAAGTCTTAAATAGCGGGCTTGGAGTCTATTTTTTACCTCCAGGGAGAATTTAGAAATTTCTACTTCCTTATCTATCTCTCCGAATATACCTATCCCATATGATGGTTTTGTTTTAAGTTCGTATACATCAAAAGCCGGTTCCTCGTAGGGATGATTGTCTTTCATCGCCTGTACAACTGATTCCAAATCTCTTTCTGCTACCACGGTCTCTATTTTTATCTCCTGGACTGTTTCTTTTTTCCCTATTTTTCCCATAAACGGATTGGTCCCTTCCGTGGGCTTAAAAGTTCCTTCCCCTGTAATATTAAAAGATGTTTCAGTATACTTGCCGATTTTTCCTGCTCCCACCTTAAAGATTGCCTGGCTTACTTTATCGGCATGTTTTACAGGGACATATACTGCAAATTTAAAAACCTTTTCTGAACTACTCTGTAGAGGAGAAATTTTCTTTATTCCTAATAAATTGGCTACGTAATCATTTAGTCCATTTTCAGCTAGGTCGTAATTTGTATGCATAGCAAAAAGATTTATTTTATTGGTGATGATTTCAAAAAACAGGGGATTTTTCTGTTTAGTAATTTGCTTTAAAGGAGAAAACAGAAGGGGATGATGGGCAATAATTAAATTTACTTTACTTTCTAAAGCCTCATCCAAGACGCCCTGAGTTACATCTAAAGATAGTAATATTTTTGTTACAGGGGCATCAAGATCGGCAAATTGAATTCCGCTATTATCAAAATTTTCCTGTAAGAAAAAAGGGGCAATTTTATCTAAATTATTTAGAAGATTTTTTACCTTCATTTTTCCGTCCTCCTTCGGCCAATTAGGTTAATTGACTAAAACTATGTTATCATTATAGTATATTTTTTAAAATTTAAAAATAAAATAATAAAGAACTGGGTAAATTACTTCAATTAAGAGGAGACAAAAGGTGAAGAAACCGGAGTTATTGGCCCCGGCCGGTAATTTAGAAAAACTAAAGATTGCGATTATTTACGGGGCTGATGCAGTATATTTAGGTGGCGAAAATTTTGGGTTAAGAGCGGGAGCAAAAAACTTTACTCTAAAGCAATTAGCAGAAGGGGTAAAGTTCGCGCATGATAGAGGGAAAAGGGTTTACCTTACTCTTAATATTATACCCCACAATGGAGACCTGGTAGGATTACCCGAATATGTGGCTAAATTAAAGGAGCTGGACTTAGATGCGGTAATAATTTCAGATCCGGGGGTACTAAAGATAGTTAAGAATATTATCCCGGAGATGGAAGTTCATTTAAGCACCCAGGCCAATACCACTAATTATGCAGCGGTAAATTTCTGGTTTGAACAGGGGGTCAGAAGAATAATTTTAGCTCGAGAATTATCCCTGGAGGAGATAAAAGAAATAATAAAAAAATCTCCTCCTGACATGAAAATTGAAACATTTATACATGGAGCTATGTGTATCTCTTATTCGGGCAGATGCTTGCTAAGTAATTATATGGTAGGTCGGGATGCCAACAGGGGGGATTGTGCCCATTCCTGTAGATGGAGATATTATCTAATGGAAGAGACAAGACCGGGGGAATATTTCCCGGTATACGAGGATGAGAAAGGGGCTTATTTTTTTAATTCCAAAGACTTATGTATGATAGAACACCTTCCTTCATTGATAGAAGCAGGAATCTCTGCTTTTAAGATTGAAGGGAGAATGAAGAGTTCGTATTATGTTGCTACTGTGGTTAAGGCTTATCGGCATCTTATTGATAGTTATTTTTCAAAACCGAAGGAATATTTTTACGATGAAAAATGGTTAGATGAGATAAAAAAAGTAAGCCATAGGTATTTTACTACCGGATTTTATTTTGCTAAACCAGACGGCAAAGAACAAAGGTATGATAGCAGTGCTTATATCAAGACTTATGATTTTGCTGGATTGATACTTGAGTATAACGCAGATAATCAGATAGCCACCATAGAACAGAAAAATAGGATATTTGTAGGAGATGAGATTGAAATATTTGGTCCGGATGATGATTTCTTCACCCAGAAAATCGAGAAAATGTGGGATGAAGAGGGGGAAGAAATAGAAGCTGCTCCCCATGCAAAGCAAATTATCAGAATGAAAATGGCCAAGCCAGTGAAACCCTGGTATATAATAAGAAAATTTAATGAAACTTAAATATTATTAAATTATCTAAACTTCCCTACATATTCCTTTCTAGTTTTATCTAAAAATAGATATGATTTTTAGATGATCATTGCCGTTAGTATAAATCTTCCTTAAAAAGATATCAATACATACTAATTGTAAAAAATCAATATTAGCCAGTAGAATGATATTAAAAATTTTGTTTCCTAATATATACTTATAAAAAGGTAGAGAATACTTAAGGAAACAAGATGTCCTTTTTTAAACTTGTTGTCTTGCAAAAATGGGGAAAATACTCCTTATTTAATGAAAGTATCGAAAAGTTATCAAGTGATCTATTATAAAATATGAATAAGAAAAGGGGTAAATATTGGTAGATCCGGTAATTGGGATTAGTTGTTTTTGTAATTTAGGGAAAAAAGGCACAGATGAAACTCCATATTACCGAGTAAGCAGAAATTATATAGAACCAATTATAAAGTGTGGAGGAATACCTTTTATTATTCCTTCATTTATTAGTGAAAGTTTATCAGAAAAAATTTTAAGTATCATCGATGGATTGGTAATGACTGGAGGTTGCGGAAGCTCTGATAAGGACGATAGGATTGAAGTAAAGGAAAAACCAAGAACTTTATGAGGACAAAACGAGAGACGGTATATTGCCGATAGATATCTTATAAAGGCTGCCTTGAAAAGGAATATACCTTTAATAGGAATGTGCCGGGGGATGCAGATGATTTGTGAGATAGCGGGAGGAAAATTGAGTGATAAATTCTTGGATGAGATAGATACGGGAGGAGTTTTGCATCGGCAGGAAAGTAGCGGAACTGTTCCTACTCATATGATTAATTTAAAAGAAGGCAGTCAATTGCAAAAAATATTAGGTGTTTCCGAAGTAGACGTAAATAGTTTTCATCATCAATTTTGTGCAGAACCTGGTAAAAATTTTAAAGCCTCTGCCTGGGCAAAAAATAAAATAATTGAAGCTATTGAAAGCCCTGTTTACCGTTTTGCTTTAGGATTACAATTTCATCCGGAAGAAATGTTTAATGATCATCCTGTATTTATTAAGCTATTTAAGGCTTTTGTAGATAAGTGTGGTGAATACAAGAATTCAAAAAAGTCATACTTAAGAAATAAAGAAAAACTAAGTACAATTTAATATTTTATCATATTTAATATTGCATAAATAAATTTTTATCTAAGCAATTGTACTCAGTAAAAATGATGGAAAATCGGAGGTGATGTGAAATAAAAGATTGGTAATTTGCTAATAAAGTAAGCATTTCAATTAGAATTAAGAAAATTAATAGGAGGAAAAATAAAAATGAAAAAGTTAACTATCTATTTATTATTAATTGTATTTCTGGTGGCATTGACCGGAACATTTTCCCTTGCATCATCAGAAAAAGAACTGGTATTTGTTGTTGATCCAGCTGCCAAAGGCATAACTAGCTTGAATCCCCTTAAAATAAAATCGGGAACACTTGCAATTAATGTTATTTACGAAGGTCTGGTTGAGATGAGCATTGAGGGAAAATATTATCCCGCTCTGTCTTCTTCCTGGGAAGTAAGTGAAGATGCCATGACCTGGACCTTTAACCTTAAAGAGGGAGTTAAATTTCATGATGGCTCGGAATTCAATGCCGATTTAGTTAAATGGTTTTTTGAAGAGATGAGAGAAAGCCCAAGTGACTATATGGTTCAGTCAATTAAATCGGTTACGGTTGAAGACCCTTACACTGTAACTTTACATATGGAATACCCTGATCCAAATTTACTTTTCAATCTATCTTCCACTTTTATGACTATCCCCAGCAAAGAAGCTATAGAAAAATATGGTGATGATTTTGGCATCAAATATGCTGTGGGTACCGCACCGTTTATGCTGGATGAATGGATTATGGATGATCGAGTGATTCTCAAAAAGAATCCAGATTATAAGTGGGGTACTGAATTATCTGAAAATAAAGGTCCGGCAAAGATTGATAAGTTAGTCATTCGGGAGATGAAAGAGGAGGCTACTGTGTTCATGGAACTAACAAGTGGCGGTGTTGATATGGCAGAGGGTGTTCCTGCTATCTTCCTGGAAAAAATTAAAGAGGATAAAAATATTGATGTTGTAGAAGTCCCTAGCGCCAGACTTTATTATTTAGCCATGAATACTCAAAAAGAACCTTATACTGATATTAAAGTTAGAGAAGCTATTTGTTTGGCCATTAATCAGGAAGAGATTTTGGAACATGTATTTATGAACGTAGGTAAAGTGACTCATACTTACTTAATTGATCAATTAGAAGAATCAAAAGTTCCTGAAGAATATAAAATTCGTTATAATTTAGATAAAGCAAAAGAGCTCATAGCCGAAGCCGGATGGAAGGATACTGATGGTGATGGAATACTGGAAAAAGGCGGAGATAAATTTGTGGCCAATTTATGGGTAGAAAATATTTCTGTATACCGAAGAGTCGCAGAGGTTGCTCAGGAACAACTGCGAAAATTAGGAATTGACGCAAAAATTACTCAATATGACTCCGTTACTTTCAAAGATAAACTACTAAAAGGCGAGCAGGAACTATTAATTAGATTATATGGATGGGCTAATGCCGATATTCTGGAATGGTATTTTAATTCCAAGAGAATGGGCTATCCAAATGTTGCTATGCTGGATGATAAAAAAGCAGATGAATTAATGGATAAGGCAATGACCGAAGCAGGTACCTGGGAAGAAAGGGTCGAATATTTTATAGATTATCATAAATATTTGTTAAAACAGTTCCCCTGGGCTCCCATCTATCTACCCCCGGTAAATGTAGCGATAAGAAGCAATGTTATTGTGCCTGAGAAGATTGAAACACCGGCATTCTTATTAGACGTAGATGTAAAATAAGTATTAAAAAAATACTTGTTTTTACAGTGTAATTTATGCTGGAGGTATAAAAATATCTTAAATATCTTTATGCTTCCGGCATAAATAAAATTCTTCAACAAAATTAATATAAAATATATTATTAACTAATCAGAAATTAACAGAATTGGAGGTAGCTTTGTTTGACTAATTATATTGTTCGCCGATTAATTATGTTGATTCCCGTCTTTATCCTCTGTTCAATGATTATATTTTTAATTCTCCATCTTGTTCCTGGAAATCCGGTGGATAATCTACTTCATCCCGGTTCACCTATAGAAGCAAGAGAACAACTAATCAAAGAATTTGGCCTGGATAAACCAATTTATCAGCAGTATATTATTTGGCTAACTAATGTATTTAAAGGAAACTTAGGGGTTTCTATTACGGAACAACGAAGTGTTTCCGAACTTCTATTATTAAAAATGCCCAACACAATTGTTTTAGGTGTGGCATCCTTATTGATTTGTTTTATTTTAGGGGTCACTTTAGGAGCAGCATCGGCGATAAAACAAAATACAATTGTGGATTATGTAGGTATGGTAATTGCCTTATTGGGGGTTTCTGTCCCAACATTTTGGTTGGGCCTTATGTTGATGCTTATATTTTCCGTTAATCTGGGTTGGTTTCCTATTAGCGGATATGGAGACCTTAAGAGTTTAGTTCTTCCGGCTTTTACTTTAGGTTTGGCTGGTGCAGGTTTAATAGCAAGAATCACCAGAGCCAGTATGCTGGAAATTGCCCAAAAAGATTATATTGCCATTGTACGTGCCAAAGGAATCTCCAATACCCAAGTTATTATTAAACATATTTTTCGAAATGCTTTAATTCCAATTATTACCTTATTAGGTTTACGTTTAGGTTGGATTATCGGAGGTGCGGTGACCACAGAGATCGTATTTAATCGACCTGGTTTAGGAAGGCTTCTGGCTAATTCACTTTTTCGACGAGATTATCCAGTCATTCAGGGAGCCTTACTCCTTTTAATTTTTGCTGTTATGATGGGAAATTTAATTGCAGATATTCTTTATGCTTATGCTGATCCACAAATTCGTTATAATTAATTTATTTATTTTGAAGTATTGTTCAGAAAGTATTGATACAAAATATAAGGAGAAGTAAGAAGAAATTGAAATTAAGCCAAGAAGAACAGTATATACCCCGCAATAAAAGCAGGATAATGTTTTTAAAATTTAAAAAGAATAAAATGGCCATCATCGGCCTTTTAATTATATCTATCTTAATTTTTACCGGAATTTTTACCGATTTTATTGCCCCTCAATCTTATCGGGAACAAAATCTTCCCTTAAAAAATCAATCACCTTCCTCTAATTTTTGGTTTGGTACTGATGAATTCGGACGATGTATTTTTAGCCGAATCGTTTATGGAGCGCGTATATCTCTGAAAGTAGCAATCATTTCTACTGGAATTTCGGTACTGATTGGAATAATTATCGGTTCAATATCAGCCTATTATGGGGGATTTCTTGATCAAATGTTGGTTGTGCTTATGGATGTGATGTGGGCTTTTCCCACAATCCTTCTTTCATTGCTCATTGTCGCTATTATTGGAGCCAGCCTGAATAGTGTAATTATTGCTATTGCCTTATCTTACTGGGTGCAATATGCCCGTTTAATCAGAGGACAGATACTTTCTTTAAAAAATGAGCTTTATATCGAGGTCACTCGATCATTGGGAGCCAATGATTCCACTATCCTTTGGAAACATCTTTTACCTAATGCGATTATCCCTGTGGTAGTTGCTGCTACTTTGGGTATGGGAAGTGCCATTGTTTTAGAGGCAACTTTGAGCTTTTTGGGTATGGGAGCTCAACCTCCTATGCCTAGCTGGGGTTCAATGTTAAGCAATGGAAGAACTTATTTGTTTCTTGCACCCTGGTCAGCTATATTCCCGGGAATTGCTACTATTATCACCGTATTAGGATTTAATCTATTAGGGGATGGCTTAAGGGATATTATGGATATAAAAATGAAGGAGTAATTGATTTATGTCATTACTTGAAGTAAATGGTTTAAAATTAAAGTTTCATACACTTGATGGACCAGTCGAGCCCCTTAATGGAATTAATTTTCAATTAGAAAAGGGGGAAGTTTTAGGCTTGGTTGGAGAAACTGGCTGTGGGAAATCAATTACGGCGAAAAGCGTAATCAAATTGATTTCATATTCCGGAGGAGAAATTATTAATGGAAGTATTATTTTTGATAATGAAGATTTATTGAGTAAATCGGAAAAAGAAATGCAAAAAATTAGAGGAGTTAAAATATCCTTAATTTCCCAAGATCCTATGACCTCTTTAGA
>NMQN01000517.1 GCA_003575245.1 Candidatus Atribacteria bacterium 1244-E10-H5-B2
AGTACTGAGCCAGAAGGTTGGAGAGAAATGAAAGCCAACAAAATGAAGGTAAGAGTTATGCCCTTAAAGGCTTGTGAGTTAACCTGGCAGAGATTAGGCTATATTCCAACTACTATTCCTTATTCCGATGCTTTTAGTGCTATTGAGAGAGGAGTTGCTGATGGAGAATGTGGTGGCCCTCCCTTCCAGGGATATCAATTCCGTGATATTCAGGGTGCGTGGATTCAATATAGTGATTACCTGGAACCCTGGTGGTTCTATATGAATTTGGAATTATGGAATACATTGACAGAAGATGACCAGAAAGTTTTATTAGAGGCTGCCGAAAAACAGGTACAAGGTCGCTGGGATTATTTCCTTAAAGAAGATGAGGAATATCGTAAGAAAATGGAAGAATTTGGCTTAAAAATTATTATTCCCACAGAGGAAGAGCTTGAAGCATTTGCCGATGCTATTCGTAAAGATGTATGGCCAGAGCTTGACCAATATATGGGCAAAGCACTGGTAGATATCTGTAGAGAACATGTAGGTATAGAAGTAAAATAACAATACTATAAACAGTTTTTAAATAAACAAATAAGCGCAAGCTAAAGGGGGCGGGGCATTCTTGCTCCCTTTAGCTAAAATATATTCGGCATAATGAGGCAAATTATTGACTTGTATAAATTTTGAGAAAAGGAAATAGTTTAAGAAATGAAAAAACTGGGATTGATAGTTTGGAATGGATTAATACATTTACAAAAAATATTTATGTTAGTTGCGGGTTCCATTATTACTGTATTGGTTTTTATTGAAGTGGTATTGCGTTATGTTCTTGGATCACCCCTCTTTGGAGTAGAAGAATTAATCTGTCTTATCGCTATGTGGTTATATTTTATTGGCGCATCTTACGGGGCTTATGAACGTAGTCATATTAAAGCAGAATTAATTCACATCTGGTTCAAAAAGCCAAGAACCTATGCTTTGATTAAAGCCATAAGCAGCTTAATTACATTTATTTTATCCATTATAATGATTAGTTGGACTTATCCTTATTTCATCTGGGGTATAACCAAAGGGGAAACTTCTCAGGCACTGCTAATACCCATGGTCCTTTCTCAAAGTGCAATTTTTGTTGGTGCGATATTGATGTCTCTTTATTTTTTGACGGAATTAATCGATTATACGCTTCAAAGTTTAGGAAAAAATACTATCTTTGAACAATTGTCTAAAAAGGAAAATTAAACAATGGATATAATTATTGACTTAGTAATTTTAATCGGATTACTTGTCTTGGGAGTGCCAGTACCTTTTTGTTTTATGGCAGCCGTTTTATTTTTGTTTACCCTGGGAAATTATGACCCAATGTTTATTATGGCTACGGGCTTTCATAAGATTAATTCAATGGCCGTTCTGTGTGTCCTTTTTTTTATCCTAATGGGAGGACTTATGGGTTCTACCGGAGTCGCATCTCGATTAGTAAATATTTCTGATTCCATTTTAGGTAGAAAGAAAAGTGGTTTAGGAACAGTTTCTATTGTAAGTTGCGCTATTTTTGGAGCGATAGCAGGAACTTGCACGGCAGCAGTTGCCGCTATTGGCAGTATTATGATACCTCGCATGGTTGAACGGGGTTATCCTCGAGGACATGCAACGGGTCTGATAGCCTGTTCATCGGTCCTGGGACAACTTATTCCGCCCAGTGTTCCTATGATTCTCTATGCCTGGGTAACCTGGCAATCAGTGGCCGCATGCTTTTTGGCCACCGTAGTTCCTGGTATTATTCTGGTAATTATTTATAGTATCATTAATTGGTTTATGTGCCGAAAGCTGCCTATAAAAGTGTCTCCTCCTATTTCTCCAAAAGAACAAGTTAAAGAATTTGGGCAGGCTAGTTATAAAGGTTTTTCCGCCTTATTAATGCCCATTATTGTTTTAGGGGGTATTTATGGAGGAGTTTTTACTCCTACAGAATCGGCAGGAGTAGCTACACTTTATTGTATTTTTGTAGGTTTCTTTATTTATCGTACGTTGAACTTCAAGCAATTAATGAATACCATGGTAAATTCAATTACCACAACCGGCGTAGTTATACTTATGGTCTTTTTCGTAATGATTTTAAGCCGTCTCTATGTTATGGAAAATGTACCTCAACGCTTAGTGGCAACTCTAACTGGAATAACAGATAATAAATATATTTTATTACTTGTGATTAACTTGTTTTTAATTATTATCGGTATGCTTATGGATGATTTTAGTGGCACCCTTCTGGCAGCCCCTCTATTATTTCCTTTAATGCAAGCAATAGGGGTTCACCCTATCCACTTTGCAGCAATTTTGGGCACTAACTTGGGGCTAGGCAATGTAACCCCTCCTACCGCCCCCATTCTTTACCTAGCAGGACGGATAGGCAAATGTAAATTTGATGAATTGATAACTCCGGCAGTGATCTTTATAATATTTGGTGCTATACCGGTTGTACTATTAACAACTTATTTTCCTTGCCTTTCTTTGTGGTTGCCCCATATTCTTATGCCGAAATTAGTAAGGATTGTGCCTCTTACTTTAGGAGGATATTAATAATAACCGATGACATTTTTAAGATAATACATAAAAAGGAGGAAGTGATATATAAAAATAGGTAGGAGAGGTGTAGTTAAGTCGGTTGAAAATCTAAAAGAGGAGGAAATTTAAAAAAATGAGGAGCAAAGTATCTATAATTTTATTATTAAGTGTGACCTTAATATTCGGAGTAACAGGGATTGCTTCTGCAAATAGGACTCTGGTATTTGGCAGTGGAGGAGATGCTACAAAATTAGACCCAGGAGATGTAACTGATAATATATCTATGGAGAGGATGGATAACATTTTTGAATGTTTAGTTGGATTTAAACCCGGTACTACAGAAATACAACCTTGGTTAGCTACTTCATGGGATATATCATCAGATGGAAAGGAGATTACCTTTAATTTGAGGGAAGGGGTTAAATTCCACGATGGAACAGATTTTAATGCTGATGCAGTAGTATTCTCTTTTGCCCGCCAGTATGATCCTACCCACCCTTATTACCAATATGGCGAGTGGGCCCTATGGAAAGCCCTTATGGGGGCTGTAGATAAAGTAGTAAAAATTGATGATTATACAGTAAAAGTTGTCTTAAAGAGGAAAAATGCTGCAACTATAACAAGTCTCACGATGATGTTTGCAGTTGCTATAGTGAGTCCTGCGAATGCAGAAAAATATCAAGGAGATGCCTTCAAAAATCCCTGTGGTACCGGTCCCTTTAAATTTGTCGAATGGGTAAAAGATGACCATATCACCTTAGAGGCCAATGAAAATTATTGGAGGGGAAGACCCAAGCTTGACAGATTAATCTTTAAAGTGATCCCTGATCCTTCAGCTCGTCTTATGGCTTTAGAAGTAGGAGAAGTACAGGGGATAGAATATCCCAATCCCGCTGATTTTGAGAGGATAAAGGCTAATAAAGATTTAGTACTTATCAGTGCACCAGGGATGAATATCGGATATATGGCCATAAATAC
>NMQN01000691.1 GCA_003575245.1 Candidatus Atribacteria bacterium 1244-E10-H5-B2
TAAACTCACGATAACCTCCTTCCTATATATAAAAAAGAATATAGTAAAACTTTAAAAATGTTACTATAAATTATATCATTTATTATTTAACAAGGCACTAGTTAGTACACAAGGGAAGGGGTGCCGATTCAATGATTCGTAACTTTTAACGGAAAACCTCTTAAAATGGAAAGCTAAATCATAGACTAAATAGGATATGTCCCTAAATTATTTAAGGAGTCATCTAGAGTCGTGAATAAACGAAATAGTTCGATTATTTTAATTTGGGAGAAAATATAAATATGAATATTCTTTTTATTTATTCATTATATGTTATCGAATCAACAAGTAAACCATTGCACACACCAGAACAAATGCAATTTGGTATCTCTTATATATCATCATTTTTAAAAGAGCATGGTTATCAGACAAAGTTGATGGTTTTAAGTAGAGTTTCGGGTAGAAAAAATAGAAATATCATAGATAAATATTTAAAAAGATTCTGTCCCAAATTAATTTGTTTTACGGCAGTAAGTACTGAGTATCAATTTATTGCAAATATAGCAAAATATATAAAGAGTCACTATCCTGATATTTATTTATTGATTGGTGGCCCTCATGTTTCTCTAAATTCAGAAGAAGTTTTATTGGATGATTTTGACGCTTTATGTATTGGTGAAGGCGAAAATCCTACACTTGAATTACTTTCACAACTGGAAAAAGGTGTGCTTCCTTCAGATATCCCTAATCTTTGGATTAAGCACGGCTCTGAAATTGAAAAAAACTCACCACGTCCGTTTTTACAAGACCTCGACAGCTTGCCTTTCCCAGATAGAGAGATATGGCAGGAATGGATAGAGGAGCGGCAGGGGTCAAGATATTCAGTTCTATTAGCTCGTGGTTGTCCATTTCAATGTACTTATTGTTGTAATCATGCTCTCAAAAAGGTAGCTTTAGGAGCTTATGTTAGGTTCAGATCGCCAGATAATATCGTAAAAGAGATAAAGGAAATTACCAATAGATCCCAATCAACAAAGGAGATCTATCTAGAAGTTGAAAGTTTTGGCATAAACAAAGAATGGGCGATAGAGTTGTGTTCGAAGCTGGAAAGTTTCAACAAAACACTTAGCCACCCTCTATTCTTTGGAGCTAATCTAAGAATTACTCCTAATGCAGATCTTGAAAATCTTTTTGTTGCATGTAAAAAGTGTAATTTCAGGTTTATAAATATTGGACTTGAATCGGGAAGCGAAAGGGTCCGTCGTGAAATACTTAAACGAAATTATTCAAATGAAGATATTATTAATGCTGTTGTATCAGCTAGAAAACATGGCTTGAAAATAGCTCTCTTTAACATGATAGGCATTCCCGGTGAAACCATAGGGGATTTTAAAGAAACAGTCAAAATCAATCGAATATGTTTGCCTGACTGGCATTTTACTTCCATTTTTTTTCCATATCCGGGAACTGATTTATACTTCTTGTGCAAGGAGCAAGGATTATTAAAGAAACCTCTTGATACAGAAATAGAAAGAATGAAAGCTACTTTAGACCTTCCAGGGTTTACCAAAAAGCAAATAGAGAAAAGTTTTATATGGTTTGACTATTATGTTTACAAGGGTCATAAACCGATATATAAAATATTAGGCCTGGTTCTTAAGTCAAAACTTAGATCAAAATCTTATTTATATATTTTTTTGAGAAAACTTTCACGTCTAATTTTTTTCAATTAGTTGAGAAATGCATTAAGGAAATATTAATTAAAAAATGAAGCTATATACAAAAGTAATGACCTGAGAACGATCAGCTAACAGCGGATAAAAAGGAAATCAAAGATTTCCCAAAATTATTTGCTTATGGAAAACTTCTTTTATTCGCCAGGCGTTGAACTAAGCCACTCCGCGGTAGCTTTATAAGAGCGGTCTTTATCTTTTATTGTTCTTTGAAAATTAGGTGATCTAATCCCGTTCACTAAAGATACCATTCTGTTCTCTTTCAGTGGAAATTTTTCTTTTTCCCCCTATGATAATCTTAATTAAGCAATAATAGATTAAAACCTCAAAGTCAAGCAAAATTTCAGAGTAAAAGCCGGACTTTTTTCCATAGTTGAAAAACGAAAAAATTAAACTCTACTTCCTCCTTTCTTTTAGATTTTTTACCCGGAAATTGGGTCCATTGATCTTGATGATTGCAGAATAATGCACCACGCGATCTAGTATGGCCGAAGCTAAAATATTATCGGTAAAGATATATCCCCATTGTTCAAAAGTTTTATTGGTAGTAATAATAACCGATCCCTTTTTATACCTTTTGCTGATGATTTCAAAGAAATCATCAGCACTGTATCCGGGCAGCCTTTTAAACCCCAATTCATCCAAAATCAAGAGATCAGGTTTTAGGTAATAGTCTACCTTTTGATATTAGGTGTTATCTGCCTTGGCCGTATTTAGATTATGTAACATCTCTGATACCGGGGTAAACAATACCCTGTATGGCTGGATCAGGGTACATACCCTTACTTATCAATCAATTAAAAGAATCAAGATCCATAATGGTAGCCAGGTATAGCCAGCCTTCTTTGGTGTAAATGTAGGTGATATCGGCAACCCAGGATTGATTGGGTCTCTTTGGTGTAAACTGGCGATTCAGGTGATTTTTGGCTACCGGCCGGGAATGTCTGGAATCAGCGGTGGCCTTGTATTTTCTTTTAGCCACAGCCTGGATACCAAGTTCCTGCATTAACCTTTCCACCCGCTTTTTACCAATAGCATAGTCTTCCCGTAACAGCTTTTGGTGAATACGGGGACTGCCATAGGTCTTACGGCTGTTAGTATATATTTCCCTTATCTTCTGTTTTAATTTCATATCTTTTATCCTTCTCTTACTTAGGGGATATTTGACCCAATCATAATATCCGGACCGGGAAACCTTAAGGACTTGGCACATCTTCGTAACACTAAATAATTTAGTGTATCCCCGGATAAACCGTTAGCGGTCTACGGTTTTTTGGCGAAGATGGCCAAAGCTTTTTTTAGTATATCACGCTCTTGGGTAATATCAATAAGTTCTTTTTTGAGCCTTCTGTTTTCCTCCTCCTGGGGAGTCAGGTTTTCTTTGCCATGACCGGGGAAGGCCAGTTGGCCATCTTTACGGTATTCGGTGCGCCAACGATTTAAATTATGGTGTGAGATTCCCAAATCACAGGCAACTTGTTCGATAGTTTTTCCTGATTGCAGGCTGTACTCAACTGCCTCTTTCTTAAATTCCTGGGTGTACTGTCTTTTCTTCATATTATTTGAACCCCCAAACAAATGATAAGTTATAGAATTTTGCTCAAAAAAGAACCTGAAGGGGGTTACACGGTAACTGTTCCTTCTCTCCCCCCGGGTGTGTTACCTATGGTGAATCAATAGAAGAAGCAATAGAAATGGCAAAGGAAGCTATAGAATTATACTTAGAAAATTTAAAAGCACATAACGAAGAAATACCCACTGGAAAGAAAAGGATTTGTACTGGATAAAGCCAAAGGAAGCCATCGGATATATTATCATTCTGAAAGTAAAAGAAGAGTTATTATCTCTTACCACAGGAAAGATTTACCAAAAGGTACCCTAATAGAAATCTTAAAACAAGCAGGCATTAGCAAAGAAGAATTAAAATAAATGTTACAATTTAACCCGCTCCACGCTATTCCTACCTCGATACCCGATACTGTTTTCCTATACACTGCATCTAAGATGTATTTTTGATTATACTATTTTGTATTTTTCCTGTCTTGCATTTCTCATCTTCAATAGGTCAATTGAATAATCTTGTATTTCGTTTTTCAACCAAAAACTAATTTTCTTGCTTTTCCCTCCCAAATATAATATAATATTTCTAAGTTCACATCCTGAACATATAACCTCCTCCCACATGAGGGGATAATACTAAATATTTACATCTCCTTCCCCTTGAGGGGAGAGGGCAGGGTGGGGGTGAAGTAGGGGTTTGATTTATCGAACCCGCATCTTTATTTGTAAACCGGGTAACCGGCCAACTGGCTAACTAAATTGACTGGAAGACCAATTTATATCGGAGGATTAAGCAAATGAAAATTGCAATCATCGGCACTGGTTACGTTGGCCTCGTCACTGGCACCTGCCTTGCTGACTTTGGCTTACAAGTAATCTGCGTTGATCAGGATAAACAAAAAATAAATATATTAAACTCTGGTAGCGTCCCCATCTATGAACCCAATTTGGAAGACTTAATTCAAAAAAATGTCTCAGCTGGCCGCCTTACCTTTACCACTGACCTGGAAAAAGCAATAAAACAATCCAAAATTATATTTATTGCTGTAGGCACCCCCTCGAACGATGATGGTTCAACTAATCTTAAACAGATTGAAAAGGTTGCCCAGCAGATTGCCATCTCTATAAATGAATACAAAGTAATAGTCAACAAAAGCACAGTCCCCATCGGCACCGCCACCAAAATCAAAGAAATAATTAACAAATATCAGAATATGTCATTGCGAGCGACCGAAGGGAGCGCGGCAATCCCTTCCTCTGTCATTCCCGATCCATCTTCTGTCATTCCCGCGAAAGCGGCAATCCCTTCCTCTGTCATTGCGAGGAGCGAAGCGACGCGGCAATCCCAACCTACCTCAAAACCTTTTGACTTCGACATCGTCTCCAACCCAGAATTCCTCCGGGAGGGTTCAGCCGTCTACGACTTCACCCATCCCGATAAAATAGTAATCGGCTCTACAAGCCCCAAAGCCTTAAAAATAATGCAGGAAATCTATCGACCCCTCTATCTTATCGATACACCCTTTGTAATTACTAATCCTGAAACTGCAGAATTAATTAAATATGCCTGTAATGCCTTCCTGGCAACCAAGATTACTTTTATCAATGAAATTGCCAATCTCTGTGATAAAGTAGGGGCAGATGTGCACCAGATAGCCAAAGCTATGGGTCTTGATGGCCGTATCAGTCCCAAATTTCTCCATCCCGGTCCCGGATACGGCGGCTCCTGTTTCCCTAAAGATACCGAAGCACTTTATCAATTTGCCACAACCTGCGGCTATGATTTTAAACTTTTAAAAGGGGTAATCTCTGCCAACAAACGTCAAAGAGAACTAATGGTAGAAAAAATTAAACACCACATAGGAAGTAACCTTAAAGGCAAAACGATAGGCATTTTAGGTCTGGCCTTCAAACAAAATACCGATGACATTCGAAAATCCCCGGCAATTGATATTATTAAACTCTTACTTAAAGAAGGGGCACAAATAAGATGTTTTGACCCACTAGCAATGGGAAATACCAGAAAAATTCTTCCCAGCTTAACCTATTGCCAGGATGAATACGAAACTGCCCGAGATAGTGATGCCCTGGTAATTACTACCGAATGGAATCAATTCCGTAATCTCGGCCTGCTTAAAATAAAAAAATTACTTAAATCTGCCATTCTTATTGACTTAAGAAACTTATACGACCCAGTCGCCTTAAAATCCTTACGCTTTATCTATGAAGGAGTAGGGAGAAAATAAATAAATTTTAAATAAAATATTGTAAAAAAGTCAAGTGTTAAATTAATATAACTGAAAACCAATCAGTAAAAAGACTGTACTGATTAAATTGGTAGACCGAAAGACTGACATATTGGCCGATTAAGTGATTGACGGATTGCTCGATTAGTAGATTGAATTTAATTGCTAAATTAGTTGATAGGAAGGAAAATATAAAATGGCAAAAATCCTAGTTACTGGAGCAGGAGGATTTATAGGTTCTCACCTTACTGAATATTTAGTAGAACAAAGACATCAAGTTAAAGCATTTGTCCGCTATAATTCCCGCAATTTCTGGGGATGGTTGGAGAAATCAAAATATGTTGATGATATAGAAATTTATTCAGGTGATATTCGGGATTATGATTCTGTCTACGAAAGTATGAAAGGGATTGATTATGTATTTCATCTTGCAGCCCTTATAGGCATTCCCTATTCCTATTATTCTCCTTTAGCCTATATAAAAACAAACATTGAAGGAACTTATAATATTTTACAAGCTGCCCGTGAACTTGAAACTAAAAGAATAATTCACACTTCAACCAGTGAAGTATACGGAACCGCTCAACATATTCCTATTAACGAGAATCATCCCATTAATCCCCAATCTCC
This sequence comes from Candidatus Atribacteria bacterium 1244-E10-H5-B2, assembly GCA_003575245.1. The sequence goes on from NMQN01000691.1 coordinate 6,149, forward strand.
TTATGCGGCTACCAAAGCAAGTGCTGACTATTTAACTAAAATTTTCTATTTATCTTTTAATTTACCAGTCACTATTGTGCGACCTTTTAATACCTTTGGCCCAAGACAGTCTGCTCGTGCCATAATTCCTACCATTATTTCTCAAGCCTTGAACGGTAAGAAAGAAATAAAATTAGGCAACATAAACTCAAGTAGAGATTTTAATTATGTTTTAAACACAGTAGAGGGGATATATAAATTAGGCTTACATCCAAATACTTTAGGTGAAGTTGTCAATATAGGCACCGCTAAAGATATTTCTATACGTGATCTGGTTACCCTCACTAGCAAATTGACTAAAGTTGATTTAAAAGTTAAAGTGGATAGTAAACGCATTAGACCTGAAAAAAGTGAAGTTCAAAGATTAGTGTGTGATTATTCTAAAGCACACAATCTTAGTGGATGGGAACCGCATTATACATTAGAAGAAGGTTTAGAGGAAACCGTAGATTGGTTTAGAGAAAATTTAAATATATATAAAGATGGGATTTATAATGTCTAAAATATTTCTCGATGATCCTAATTTGGGTGATTTAGAAAAAAAGTATCTCACCAAAGCTATTGATACTAATTTTGTTTCTGTTGTAGGTCCCTTTGTCCCGGAATTTGAAGAAAAGTTTGCCCAATATGTTGGCTCTAAAAAAGCTGTTTCAACCCAAAGTGGAACTGCTGCTCTTCATATGGCTCTTTATCAGTTAGGAATTGGAGAAGGGGATGAGGTAATTGTACCTTCTCTTACTTTTATTGCTACTATAAATCCTGTTTTATTTGTTGGAGCTAAACCGGTAATTGTAGATGTAGATCCTATTACCTGGAATGTTGACCCACAGGAAATTAGAAAAGCTATTACTGAAAAGACCAAAGCAATAATACCGGTACATCTATATGGAAGTGTCTGCAATATCGAGGAGATAATAGAAATTTCTCGAGAAAATAAATTATTGGTAATCGAAGATGCCACAGAAAGTTTAGGAGCTACTTATAAAAACAGACAGACCGGTACCTTCGGAGATTTTGGTTGTTTTAGTTTTAATGGGAATAAATTAATTACCACGGGTGGCGGGGGTATGATAGTAAGCAATAATCAAAAACAATCTGAACATATTAAATTTTTAGTAAACCAAGCAAGAGATGCCTCTAAAGGTTATTATCACCCTGAAGTAGGATTTAATTATAGAATGACCAATATTGAAGCATCTTTGGGTTTGGCACAGTTAGAAAGAATCAATAAATTTTTAGAGAAGAAAAGAAATTTTAGAAAAATATATCAAGAAGTTTTTAATGACTTACCCTATATTAAATTTCAAGAAGAATCCGATAATGCCTCTGGCTGTTGGTGGCTTACCTGTATCAAGATTGATAAAAATAATATAGATATAGATAATTTGAAGTTAAAATTGAAGGAAAAAGGAATTCCCACCAGAAGAGTTTTTATGCCGGCAAGTGAAATGCCCTATTTAAAGAAATTTTCAAAACCCTGTCCGAATGCTTATGAGATTTATAATCAGGGTATATGTCTGCCCAGTTCAACTTTGAACGAGGAAGAGGATATAAGAAAGGCAGCAATAAATTTAAAAGAAATTTTAGGAAAAAAATAAATTATGAAAATAATTTTATTTGGAAAAAATAACAAACCCGGAATTAAAGAAGTAATTGAGTATTTAGATATTCATTTTAAAGAAGTAAAAATATTTTTAGGAGAAAGGAAAGATAAATTTCCAATTGAAACAAAACATAATCCTTCAGATATATTAATATCTTATATGTCTCCGTGGATAATTCCTGAGGAAATATTAAAAAAAACGAAATTATGGAATATTAATTTTCATCCTGGACCTCCAAATTATTCAGGTATTGGTTGTACAAATTTTGCATTATATAATAAGGAGAAAACATATGGTGTTACTGCCCACCTAATGGAAAAGAAAGTCGATAGTGGAAAAATTATTGGCGTAAAAAGATTTTCTATATTGGAAAGTGATAATGCATATAGTTTGACTTTGAAGAGTTATGGATTTATGCTTTCTTTATTTTTTGAAATATTAGATTATATTATAAAGAATAATAAGCTTCCTGAATGTAATGAAAAATGGACAAAAGCTCCATATACTCGAAAACAATTAGAAAAATTATGCGTAATAACCCCCAGCATGTCTGAAGAAGAAGTTAAAAGAAGAGTAAAAGCAACTCAATTTCCCGGAATGCCGGGAGCATATATTAAACTCAATAATTATAAATTTGAATATAATGAGAAAAGATGAATTAAGTTTTTTCGGCATAAGTGCTACAATAATTCAAAGAATTAAAATAGGTAAAAATGTTACTATCGGTGCAGGAAGCGTAGTTATAAAAGATATTCCTGACAATGTAATTGCTGTAGGAAATCCAGCGAAAATTATAAAAAGCAAAGAATAAAATTGAATTTAAAAATAGTAAATAAAGGATAAAAGAATGAAAATTTTAATAATTTCTCCTCACCCTGATGATGAAACTTTAGGATGTGGAGGAACATTTTTAAAACATAAAGATATGGGTGATAAAATTTATTGGTTAATTATTACTAATGTTGATGTAGAAAATGGATGGGATAAGGACATTGTTGATAAACGTCAGAAAGAAATTGAAACCGTATCAGGAATGTATGGCTTCGAAAAAACTTTTAAATTAGATTACCCTACAGCAAAATTAGATACAATGCCAATGCAAGAAATAATTGAATCTGTATCAAAAGTTATATTTGAAATAAAACCAGAAATAATATATTTGCCTAATCGTTCTGATGTACATACCGATCATCAAATTACTTTTAAGACAGCTTATAGCTGTACTAAAAATTTTAGATATCCATTCATAAAGAGAATATTAATGTATGAAACATTATCAGAAACAGAATTTGCTCCGGCCTTACCAGAAAATGCATTTATTCCAAATGTTTTTGTGGATATTACAAATTATTTTGAAAGGAAATTAGAAATATTTAATATATATAAATCAGAACTAATGGAAGAACCATTGCCAAGAAGTTTAGAAGTTATAGAAGCCCTTGCCAAATATAGGGGTAGTCGAATAAGCAAGAAGTACGCAGAGGTATTTGTATTATTGAAGGAGATTATTCAATGAAGCCAAAAATAGTGCTTATTTGTGCCTTGGAAAATGGAAAAATTGCCCTTGATTATTTTTCAAATTTAGATAAAAAAGGAATAATTGATTTAACAAAAGTTTATACTTATAAAGATGAACTTTTTCCTAATAAAAATATGTATATTTGTTTAGATAATATTGTCGATAATAATATTCTTACAAAAGTAGGGAAGATAAATGATTATAAAGACGAAATAAAAAGACTTAACCCAGATT
>NMQN01000068.1 GCA_003575245.1 Candidatus Atribacteria bacterium 1244-E10-H5-B2
TATTATACCTTAGATAATGGTACTGAAACCTCGGCAAATATGGTAAGCAGAAATGATATTACTTTTGTGGAGGGAGCAGAAGCAGATACCATAACCACGGTTGCCGGAGATTTTGTGGCTGCTGGCTTTAAAGATGGAGATGTTCTTGTGGTTACCGGCACAGATAAAAACAATGGAAATATGACTATCGTATCTGTTGTAGCTAAAACCATAACTTTAGCGACAGGCACAGTAACCGCAGAAGGGCCAGTAGCAGCAATACTTACTAAAGCCCTTATATTAACCGCCAATACTACAAAGTGGTATCGGATAGGTTTAGGTAGCGGAGGCACAAGAGCAAGAGCTTTGAAACCACGACCTTATATGTCAGATAAATATAATTTTGAGAAACAACTAAAGTTAAAAGAGTAAACTCCGTAAGTTTTATCTTTAAGGTCAATATAAACGACCTCTGAAGGCGTATTTGAGCTCCCTTTTGGGTAGCAAAGTAAATACTTATTATCGTAATAAGTCGCACAGGATAAATAAGCCTTTGCCCTGTTAATATTAGTCTTAATATATTCATTTAAGATTTCGCTAAATATCCCGGTCGAGACCCCATCAAAATAATGTATCCCATCGAATTCTAAATAGACTAATAGATTATCACAATTAACTAATGAACGTATAGCTATGTTCCCTTCTGTGGCATAACTATTTATAAAGTTAAAATTAACCCTATCTGTTCCTACTAACCGTTCGATAGAATCCTCAGTATATACAGGTAGACCAGTCAATTGTTCTAATAGCCCTGTAATTTTTTGGCTGTTTCCTGTCCAGATATACTGACCAGTTGCAAGTGGGAAGTATTCAGGTTCGGTTAGGTTAGAAATATAAATTATATGGTCTTTAGCTATATAAGCCCTACTCCTGCGCTTAGTACCTAAATGTGGAGCAGAAGGTGGGGCAGTATGGTCGGTATGTAAAACAGTACCTTGCCCCAAAGTAGTATCTGGTTGGTCTAAATCGACGGTCTCATCCAAATTATTGGTTACTTCCTTGTCGAAACAATAAATAGCACCATTAGCAACAGTCCTGTAAATCCTACGCTTTTTTACTTTTAAATCTTCTGAGTTCACTATGTTTAAGATAATCTTATCACCAGCTAAGGCAACTACAGTGACACTTGCAGAGGCATTTCCTTCTCGATCATCTTCATCCACATAGGTATAACAGACCCCATACTTTCCTTCAGATAGTTCCCCTGTTGTAGTAGCCTCCCCAGTTGGTGCAGCAGTAGGGGGGTCAACCCCGGCTATCCTGACATTAGTAAGATTATATTTCATCATTTTATCTTCATTATTGACGATAAAACAATGATTATAGAAATCATAAAAATAAGTATCAGCATCAGCAGTCAAAACTGGACAATTTGTTAATTTGACTCCATTGTGATTTCCATCATCTGGTAATCTATATAAAAATGTATTCCAAGCTACGATAAATTCTTTGTCTGCTGTATTCTGCTTATAGAATCGGTGCATACCTACAATTTTATGTTCTGGATCTGGTGGATCGATAGCAATAGGATCAATATTATATTCACTATAACCTGCCCTTTTGACAAGATTACCATATTCATCGAAAGCTAAATTATATAATCCGTCAGGTCTACGGGGCAGATCTCTTAACTTATATTCTGAAGGACTGAGATCATTTAAGAATTTTATTATTTGTTTTGGCATTTTTTTTAATTCCTTTATGCAATCCTATTTTTTTATGACAGTTTTTACAAAGGGTTATTCCGTTATTAATGTTCCATAATTCTTCACATTCTAATGCTTCTTCTAAAGTGGTAATCTCATAAAATTGCAGGATAGAAGAAAAACTTTTGATATGATGAGCGTGTAGTTTACCACCAATTTGCCCACATTTCTGACAGGTAAAGTTGTCTCTTGTAAAGATATCAGAACGCCATTGACGATATTTAAAATTAGTTCTGATTAAATGTTCTAAAAAAGAAATTCCACCTCTCCAATTATTAGCATTTTCTCCATATTTCCCTCTTTTTGCTTCGCTCATTTTTTTCCTTGTCCCTTCTGAACGTTCTTTACCCTTATTAGCTTTACCTATATTTCGTCTATGTTCTTCCGAAAAATGTTTTCCCTTTTGGTTCAATGCTTTCTTCTGTTTTTCAGAAGGGGGTTTTCCATAACTTGGGTTCTTGTCTCCCATCTTCGATAAACTCAGTTTCTTTTTTGTTTCCTCTGAAACAAAATGTCCTAATAATCCTTTGCTTATACTATTTTTATGTTCTTTGGATAAAGGTTTATGTTTATAAACTCCAGTGGGCATAACATCACTCCTAACCCTTATATTATACCATTTTTGAGGGTTTTTCTCTATATTACTGATTTGGGATGAGCAGGATTTGATTCTGGAATCATTCCGTAGTCTTCATCGCGATCTTCGAGCAGTTCCCCTTTCATTTCTTTTAAACCCTGCCAAAAGCTACCTACTTTAGGAGCAAGATAAAAAGCGAATTTTTCCATTTCTCCCTTCTTTTCCCAACATTTGCCCACTGCATAGTTGACTAATAAATAGCGATAGCCTGTCAATCTATAGTCAGAATCAAAAGCCGCAGTTCCAGCGGCAAGTTCCTCAGGCATCTTAACCCCGTAAACCCTGACCGTATCACCTGCTGAAATTTTCTGGTCAAAGCCCAGCATATCCCCCCTTAGATAATAGCGATGGGGAGTGCCTGAACCTTCTAGCCAGTCTTTATTGTGGTCTTTGATCTGTTTAATACTGCTTGCGTCGCAGACATCATCATTGTAGTAGACTCCGCCATCATCAATGGCTATAAATTTAGAGAATGGTTAAATGAAACTCCGAGTGTTAAAAGATTACCTGAAAGAGTAAAAAAGAAAACCAAAAAGATAAAGAAAAAGATTACAAGAAAACGTAAGAAAAGGAAGTGATTTATTATGTGGAGATATAAATTTTATTCAGCTGGTTCAACTAATGTACAGGTCTGTAATTCACCTTGCAGGATTAAAAAGATAGCATTATATCATACTGCCGATGCAACTGTCGCTATACATGATGAAGTAACAGCTGCCACTACTGGTAGTGGTGATGCTGGTACAAAAGTATGGACTTTAGCAACAAAGCATACAACGCATGCTGTCGATACTGAAACCATAGTAGATGTTGAAATTTTAAAAGATGAAATAGATTTTGGTGATAAAGGCGTCTCTTTCAATTTAGGATGTCATATTGACCGTGATGCAGGGGAAGTTTTAGTGGTATATAAATATTAAGAAAGGGGGATAACTATGACCATTCAAGTAGATAAAGAATTAGAATGGGATCCATTCGTTAAAAAAGTAATGGATAAATTTAAAGAATTGGAAGATAAGATTGATTTAGTCAAGTCTAATACGGAATTGATAGTTAAAGAATCGGGCAAAAAGAAGGTGAAGTAGATGGCGGAAATACTGGCTAATCTTACCGACCTTGAAACAGATGTGAGAG
>NMQN01000274.1 GCA_003575245.1 Candidatus Atribacteria bacterium 1244-E10-H5-B2
AATTAGAAGGTGGCCAGGGATTTTTTTAAAAGAAGAATAAAAAAAGCTTCATAAATCGATTTTAAGGGGGGTCAAATAAAGTCCGCTTATGATTGTATGTACTTTTACCCTGGTGAATTAGTACAATATGCACAAGTTATTAAAAAAGGTATTTCCTATCTTAGCCGCCTGGTGTTTTTGAAATGTTAAAATTCGTGTTACGATTTTTCAAAAACACGAGGCGGCGGACTCCTGGACAATATGAAAATAAAATATTAGCTGATGTTCCTGCCGGCTCTTTTTCTTTAGGCAGGAATAAAGAGCGTAATATGACAACCGCAAGCAAGGTGTGAGCGACCGAACGAGGGACACAAGGGAGAGAGGAAAGGGGCGTTATACTTACATTTAATGCTATATAGCCCCAGGTGAATCGACCGCAGATTTTTCCCCTATGGTTTTCCCCCCTATTAAGATAACCTAACCTTATTTTATTTCGAGAGACGAATCAGCAAGCCAACAAGGGACGTCCACGTCCCTGAGGCGTAGCTGTGAGGCGGTAGAATTAATAAAAAGGGGTTTAAGGAAAGGGGGGTTTTAGGGGGGAAAAACTTAAAGGGGAAAAAGTTGTCCCGAGTGAGGGAGCGGTGGAGATAGAGATAATTCTTTCGATGTGAATATATTTACCCTCATCGATGAGGGTTACTCCTGGCGTTATGATGATAGATCGCTCTGGGGAAAAATAGATTCGTGTTACCAGGTAAAAAACAGTTTGGTAAAAACAAAGGATTTTTTAGACTTCATGAGCTGCACGTTGATCAGTAAAAATTTTAAATTAGTGTTACTCAAAAAAGCTATATATGGGGTCTACTACTGATATTATGATAATAGATACTCCGGGGGGACCAGGGGGATTTAGGGAAAACAAACTACATTGCATTTAACACAAGTTAGCATGTGTTAAATGCAAAGAGATAAAAAAAATGTTTGACAATATAAACAAAAGGGATATAATAAGAGGAAAAAGTAAGAGAAAGGAGGTAAATGGCTATGCCAAAATATGAATGCCTTAAATGCCATCGATTTTTTTATGGCTGGGCTGTAATGGATAAATGTCCTAACTGCGGTGGTAAGCTCAGGAAGGTTGAGACTGATGATCAGGGGAAAAAGAAAGAAAAAGGAGTAAAATTATGAAAGAGGTTCAACCGATAAGGGATAGAAAGAAGATTAGCGCTATTAAGGGGAATTTAAAGAGGTCCAGTCCAAGGGATTTTTTATTGTTTACCCTGGGAATAAATACCGGTTTAAGAATATCCGATATTCTGAAACTAAAGGTTGAAGATGTCAAAGAGAGTTCCGGAGAGATTAAAGAGTATTTAGATCTGAATGAAAAAAAGACCAAGAAACAAAGGCTGATCTACATTAATGACGAGGTAAAGAAAGCATTAGAATATTATTTTGATAAAACCAGGGTTTATGATCTGGACCGATATTTATTTATATCGGAAACGACCCATGTAAATAAACCGATTAGCAGAATACGTGCCTGGCAATTAATTAATATGTGGTGCCGGGAAGTAGGAATTAAAGGGAGAGTTGGGACCCACACATTAAGAAAGACAGCAGGATATTGGATGAGAATGGCCGGGATTGCGATTGAAATAATTAGAGAGGTTTTAGGTCATAAAAATATGCAAGTTACCAGGCGATATATCGGTATTACTAACGATGAAGTAACAAAGGTTATAAAGAATTTTAACTTATAGGATTTAGGAGGCGGTCCGGTTTTTTTTCCAAATTCCCCGGGTTGCCGTTAGGCTCGGGTTTGTTCGGTGCTTTCCCGAGCTTGACCCTGCTCTCCGGTTCTTTTCTGTACATTTCTACCGGAGAGCAGGGGAATTTAAGAAATACTTAGTTAAAAGATACAACATCAGGAATAAATTTTTCCTGCAGTAAAGAAAGGGGGGTAATTATGCTAAGTAAAAAAGAAGAAGAGAATTTACATGGATTTACAGGGGATATTAAAGATTTTTTAAGAGAAGATGATTTTGAAAGTGCATTAATATTAGTGGGTGATCTAAAGAAATATATTTTGGATATAAAGAACCGCAATTATACAAAGAAGAGGATAGAAAAAAAGAAAACAATAGAGCCTTGCGGAACTATGATACCCACTAAAGATTACTTTAGATTTAGATCAGAAAATATCGGAGTCTTTAAAAAACCAAAAATAAAAAGAAAAGATAGTAATGAATGGAAGGGGGTTTAAATAATGGAGTGGTGGATTATCGGAATAGTTTTAATCGTGATGGTAGGAATAACTTATTTTTCGATTAAGAAAAAGAAAAAATGAGTAAGCGAACTAATTCGGTGATCCGGCTGGACTAGGAGAACAGAACCGGATTGCCGATCCCCTGTCCCCCTTCTTTTAAAACCTTTTATCTGAGGGGGGCAGGGTTGATTAAAAGGTGGTGAATGCCTAAATAATTTTATTATACCTAGGTGGATATTTAGCGGTATCTACCTAAACCTGGCTGGTGGTTAGTAGGTCTCTGGATCTCCATTCCTGATCACTGGCCAGGTAAGAAAGGAGATTCAGTTTTATGGGAAAGAGAAAGAAAAAAAGAGCATATGAAGGGCATTTTGCAGGGATAGATGAAAAAGTAATTGGGTCAAAGGCATGGAAAAATTTAAAGGCTAATACTAAGTGGCTGTATTTTGAATTTAGATATAGGTTTTATGGTGATAACGAAAAGCATATTATTTTTACATACCTGGAAGCAAGGAAAATAATGTCAGAGAAAGCTTTTATAAAGAGCAGGAATAAATTAATTGAAAGAGGTTTTATCGATGTCATAAAACGTGGGGGATTAGAGCACCAGCCGACTATATATGGGCTTTCTAATAGGTGGAGGAAATTTGAGACTAAAGATTTTATGAGTGTGAATATAAAGAAGATCTTTCCCAGAATATTTAAGAAGAGATTTAAGAAAGGTCATAAATTTATGGGGAATCAGTTCCAAAAAGAAGGGCATTTATAACCCTACTTTATGCTGATTGGTAATCAGCACTTTTGCTGATTGGTCAATCAGCACTTTTGCTGACTATGAGGAGTTTCGCCAATCAGCACTTTTGCTGGTTCTCTCTAGAATCTACCATTCTACTAGGAAAGGTCCGGTGTTCAATAAAGGGTACTTAAATATTATTTTCTTATCCTGATCTTCCTGTGTGCAAATTAGATCTTTCCTTGGGAATAAGAGAAAGAGAAGAACCCAGGAGATAGGAAAAGCAAAAGAGGATTTTAACTTTTTAGAAGTTTTAAAAAATTTTCTATAATAAACCACTCCAATGGTATTTATTAGGTCTGACATCAAGATGTAAGAAAGTACCGTATATTCCGATACCATAAAAGCCTGCCATTTCTGCTAAAGGTGCCAAATTTGACATACTTATTTGTCTTACAGTGATATCTGCGGCCATACCGAAAAGATGATAGGATCCTTTTACTCCGCCAACCTTTTTATTCTCTTTGGCA
>NMQN01000776.1 GCA_003575245.1 Candidatus Atribacteria bacterium 1244-E10-H5-B2
CGGTAAGTAGGCCGATAGTATTAAAGTCTATGGCTAAAAAAGCCTCCTGTTGCGTTAATATTTTTAACAGTATAAAAAGAAGAGCACCACTTAAAGCAATCACCGTGCGGTTAATCTTTTCCAGGCTAACAAATACAAGAGTAGTTATAAATATTGTTAGGGCTATAAGTGTTTGATTCATTGATTATTCCTTCCTCGATCTAATCTTCTTCCATTGCATTTTTACATAAAGATGAAGGAGTTAATATGCCTACTAATTTCCTTTCCCTTACCACAGGCAAAATTCTAAGACGCTTTCTAAACAGTAAGTTTGCTGCTTCAGTTCGACTGGTATCCTCTTCTACCGTAAAAACTTCTCTGGTCATAAATTCTTTTACCGGAAAGTGAGCAATCTTTTTAGCTTGCTGGGAAAACTGATCGAAATCAGGGATAAAAGATGGATTTTGTAATTCTTTATAGTAGCCCGGCAAGCAGGCCTTGGCAATATCGCTTTCCGTGATTACTCCAATGACATTTTGATCATTATCTACTACCGGTAATCCCACCATACGCTGCCTGCTCATAATCTTTACAGCCTCTTTTATAGGGGTATCGGCAGATACGGAAGTTAGGTCTAAAATCATAACTTCTTTTATTTTCAAGGTTATTCCCCCTTAATTAAAAATCTTTCTTAATTATATTCCTTTTTATGTTTTTCGCAAGTCAAGTTAAAATCCGTATCTCGTGAATCGTATCTCGTACAGAGAAGAACGGAGAAGTCAGAAGTCAGAAGATAAGATAGTGTCGAGTATCGAGTATACAGTATATAGTGAAGGGGAAGAAAAAATAAGGGTGATTAAACTGGCTGGCAGACTGGTAGACCGACAGAATGAATAAACTTGCACCTCATAACCTGTATTTAAAACTAACGACTAACAACAAAGTGTTTCAATAAAAAATAAAAATTTTTATCTAATTTTAATAAAAAAAAGAGGGCTTTTAAAATATCTGGAACTTACTTCTAAACCATCTTTTTTTGTTGTTTTTAATTACAACCTAAATAATTTATAAACTTAATACCTCACATAAAAATGTACTTGAAAGCTGATATGTCAATTCGTAATATTGACAAACTTAATTAATTTAGTATAATAAAATTAGTTAGTTTATAACTGAGACAAACTAATTGTAACATTAATTAAAATAAATAATTTTTACAAGTTAAAATAGCATTCAAATTTAGATTAAATTTTTGATATAAATTACAAAACTAGAATTATTCTAATTTAATATATAAAAATAATATTAATACCAACGATCAAGCCCGTTGCTTTCTGCCCACTACTTTTTGAGTCAATAAAATAGCTTCAAAGTTTTTATAATTTCTTAGGACATAGTAGCTTTAATATCAGTTATCAAAAGAAATTATAGATATCTTAAATTACGGAAGACTAATTTTCTTGAAATAACAATGTAAAAATTTTATCACATAAGACGCTGTAGCTGAAAGTCAATTTTTTCCAACAAACAAATGTATTGAGCTTTTAAAATAAAAGAATGGAGTGTGGTAATATTGAAAAAAACGGGATTGGTAAACAGAGATATATCCGCCTTGATAAGCAGATTAGGTCATCAGGATACTATCTGCATATCTGATGCTGGGTTGGCTATTCCGGATTCAATTAACCTGATTGATGTTTCCCTTGAAGATAACGTACCAAGGTTTATCGAGGTATTAAAATTAATAAAAAAGAATTTGTTTATTGAGAGGATATTACTTACAGAAGAATTGAAAACTAATTGTCCTAATATGTTTAAAAATGTAACAAACCTACTTAAGAAGGCAAAGCTTGAAGTCATGACTCATAAAGATTTTAAAGAAAAAGTTAGATTATGTAAGGGGGTTATCCGAACAGGTGAATTTACCGCATATAGTAATGTTATACTTGTAACCGGAGCTGATCCTGGAAGATGGGCAACCAATTAGAAAGAGGATAAAAAATGATAAATGATAAAGCAAAAAATTCTAGTCAATTAATTATGAATTCTTCAAGCGGTTATTTATCCAGATTAAAAGAAATATTGGGTACTAGGGAAATAGGTTTATTGCTTATAATTTTTGTAGCATCAATCTTGCTATCAATTTTTAGTGAGAATTTTTTAACCTTTTCTAACCTTACGTCAGTTGCGATTGGAATGAACTATGATGTTTTGCTAGCTCTTGGTATGACTTTGGTTCTTTTATCGAAAGGGATTGATTTATCGGTTGGTTCAATATTGGGATTAACTGGGATAATTACAACAATGCTATTGCAGGCAGGTGTTAGTATTTTATTTGCTGTTATTCTTGGCTTATTATCGGGTGCATTTTTAGGTTTTATTAATGGCATATTTATAGCTAAGTTCAGGATTAATCCGTTTATAGTAACTTTGGGTATGATGGCAATAGCCCGTGGGTTGTCTGTGATATTAACTTCAGGATATTTTGTGTCCAATCTCCCTGAAGGTTATCTAATTATAGGCCAAGGTAAGTTTTTAGGAATACCTAACCCCACTTATGTTATGATTTTATTTGTTATTTTATTTGATTATCTCTTAAGGAAATGGGGGCCATTTTATGGGGCGTTTTATATAGGGACAAATCCCGATGCAGCTGAGTTATCCGGAATTAATGTTTCTTCAATTATACTAGCAGGTTATGTAATCAGCGGGTTTCTTTCGGGGCTTGCTGCAATTTTTATGACATCACGTTTGGCGATGGGGTATGCCCAGTTTGGACTGGGCGCAGAACTAAAAGCTATTTGTGCTGCTATCATCGGTGGAGCTAGTATGGGTGGGGGTGAAGGAAGTATAATAGGAGCATTTCTTGGAGTTATGCTTTTAGCAATTATAAATAATGGTTTTGTATTACTGAATTTATCAATTTACTGGCAGGGGGTTATAAATGGACTGATCCTTGTAATTGCCGTCACAGTCGATGCCATTCGCAGAGCCAGAAAAGGAGAAAGCAGGGCATAAAATTTTTCTTGCTTTAAATCAGAGGTGAAAGAGGGACTGATGTGATAAATTATATTTTAAAAATAGAAGGTATCTCTAAACGCTTTTTTGCAAATAAGGTCTTAGATGATATAAACTTAAAAATTAAAAAAGGCGAAGTTCATGCCGTAGTTGGTGAAAATGGTGCTGGAAAGACTACCCTTATGAAAATTATTGGAGGTATATATACAGCCAGTGAGGGTAAGATTATTTTTGATGGTTGTGAAGTAAATTTTTCAAGTCCACAGGAGGCAATAAATAGCGGAATAAGTATAGTACACCAGGAATTAAGCCTGGTTCCAAAGTTGAAAGTAGCCCAAAATATTTTCAGCCATAGGGAACCTGTAAATAAATTGGGTTTTATTAAATGGACAGAATTAAGATATAAAGCAAAACAAATATTGAAACATATAGGTATTGACATAGATCCATCAACCCTGGTGGGTGATTTAAGTGTGGGCATGCAGCAGATTGTAGAAATTGCTAAAGCCCTATCTCAAAATGCAAAAATTATTATCTTTGACGAGCCTACCTCTGCATTATCAGAAAAAGAAGTAAATTTATTTTATCAGGTTATCAATGATTTAAAATCAAAGGGAGTTACGATTATCTTTATTTCCCATAAATTAACGGAAGTCTTTAAAATATCAGATAAGATGTCTGTACTAAGAGATGGAAAGTTAATCGGAACCAGGAAAACAAAAGAAAGCAGCATTGAAGAGATAATTAAAATGATGGTAGGAAGAGAGTTAGGCAATTTATATCCTGATAAAAGTTCCCATATTGGAGAAAAGATATTTTCTGTAAAAGGATTCAGTAGAAAAGCAAAATTTGAAGGTATTGAATTTGATTTACATAAGGGAGAAATCCTTGGATTTGCAGGACTTGTTGGTTCAGGAAGAACTGAAGTAGCCCGCTCTATCTTTGGTGCTGAAAAACCTGAATCAGGAGAAGTTATATTAGAAGGAAAAAAAGTAGAAATTAAATCTCCCCGGGATGCAATTAAAAATGGCATTTGTTATTTAACAGAAGATAGAAAAAGCTGGGGCTTATTTCTGGAAAAAACTTTAAGGCAGAATATAATTGCTGCTTCAATAAACAAGTTTGTGAATAAGAGGGGTTTTCTTAAAAATAGAAAAATAAAAGAAAAAACTAAACATTTTATTGATTATCTAAATATTAAGCCTGCTGATGATAAAATTCTTATTCTGAATCTCAGCGGGGGCAATCAACAAAAAACATTACTGGCTCAGTGGCTTAATACGGAACCAAAGATATTAATAGCTGATGAACCAACCCGTGGGGTTGATGTTGGGGCAAAGGCAGAGATTCACAAGCATTTAAGGAAATTGGTAGAAAGTGGGGTTGGTGTTATTATAATTTCATCTGAATTACCTGAAATAGTTGGTCTCTGTGACAGAATTGCCGTATTTAATGAGGGAAAAATAACTGGTATCCTTGAGAAGGATGCTACGCAGGAAGAAATAATGAAATATGCAACTTTGTAGAAAAAAGGGGATTGATTTGTGAGTCTTAATGAAAAATTTCGTACTATCACGAAGGTGAATAACCTCGGTTTGTTAACAACAATAGTTTTGATTATTATAGGAATGGCAATATTTTTTCCGCGATTTTTATCACCTATAAATATTGAAATACTGGGAATGGGTTTTGTACAGGAAGCAATTATGGCCTTAGGAATGACCCTGATAATAATCTCGGCTGGTATAGATCTTTCTATTGCCGGTGTCATGCCTTTTTCAGCAATCATGGTAGGTATCTTTTTAAATAATAATTTTGGGATTACTGTTTCCATATTGTTGGCACTTTTATTATCAGCTTTGGTAGGTTTTGTGAATGCGCAGATGATTAATCGCTTGAAGGTACATCCTTTTATATGTACACTGGCTACTTTAACTGCTCTTAGAGGTGTTAATTTGGTTATTACTAAAGGGGAAACGGTAACAGGTTTTCCACCAGCGTTCTATTTTTTTGGACAGGGCAGGGTTTTTGGAATACCTTTTCCAATTTTCTTATTCGCAGTAATGGCTATCGTCTTTGCCCATCTTTTAAAAAACCATAAGTATTTTCAACAGGTTTATTTCATAGGTGGTAATATTGATTCAGCCAGATATTCTGGTATAAATATAGATAGATTTATTATATTTATATATGTTCTCAATTCTATCCTGGCTGGAATTGCTGGAATTATCACTGCCTCACAGTATATTAGTGCTAATACAGGTTTTGGTATAGGTATAGAATTACGTGTTATTACAATAGTTATTGTTGGAGGTGTCGGTTTAAGTGGAGGTAAGGGGACTATTGGAGGTACTATTCTCGGTATACTTTTCCTTGCCATAATAAATAACACTTTTGTTCAAACAGGTGCCCCCACATACTGGCAGGAGGTGGTTTATGGTTCCATGTTATTAATTGCTGTTTTCTTAGAAGAGTATATTGGAGTGAAACGCGAAGGTACTGGCGTATTAAAAAGATGGCGTGAATTTATGCTTTAGTGGCGAATTAAGGCAAGTTAAATATGTTGGTCCAATTAATTATATATGGACAAAAAATGTTTTAAGGGGGGATGCCTATGGTAAGGGTTTAAAAAAGTTAGTAATCTGTAGGTTTCTAAGAAATGGAAAGTAATAAAATTAAAAGGAGAATTTAAAAATGAAAAAATTTATAATCTTGATGCTTGTAATGATTTTTTTACTGACTTTTGTAGCTACCTCTTTTGCTGCTGAACGTTACGCAATGGTTGTTTTCTTAAAAGGTTCTGAATTCTTTAACTGGGCTTATAAAGGTATGATTGATGCTGCCGAAATGCTGGATCCAAGCATTGAAGTTGAGCTTCAGGGTCCATCTACATGGGATGCTGCACTTGAAGCCCGTGCCATAGAGCAGTTAATTGCTAAAGGTGTAAATGGTGTTATTGTGACAGCAGGAGAAGCAAGTGCCCTTGTTCCTGCAATCAACAAAGCAATAGATGCCAAAATACCTGTAATAACATTTGATTCCGATGCGCCAGCTAGTAAACGTCTAAGCTTTGTTGGTACAAATAACTATAATGCCGGATATGCAGCAGGAAAAGCTATTTCTGAATGGTTAGGTGGAAAGGGTAAAATAGGTATCTCCACTTTCCCGGGGCCTGCCCATCTGGTCGAAAGGATTAAAGGGTTTACAGCCGCCCTGGCTGAAGGCGATGAAATTGTTGCTATTGTAAATGATGAAGGCGGTGTTGTAATGGCAGAAACACAACTTACTGCTATGCTACAGGCTAATCCCGATATTGATGGTATTTTTGCTGCCCATGGTAATCCAGGTCCAGGTGCTTGTGCGGCCGTGAGAAATCTTGGTAGGCAGGGCAAAGTTGAAATTATGGGCTTTGACTTTGGTATGCCCAATATTGAGTTAATTGAAAAAGGTGAAATGCGTGGTACTGTTGGACAAGATCCTTATCTGATGGGTTTCATGAGTATGATTCTTGCCTATAATGCAAATCATCCTACTGAAATTACTGCTCAGAGGCCACCATTTGGCCATGTTCCTCCTTTGGTAGATACTGGTGTATCTATTATCTACAAAGAAAACATTGGTAAATATATGAGTCCACCTAAATTATAGTATTACTGATGTAAGAGCTAAGGGTTTTAAAATTTTAAAACCCTTAGCTCATTTTTTAAGTAGGTTTAGTTAGGAGATATTTTAGTAATAAAATTGAATTTTGGGAATAATTTTATTTTGACTTTACACTTTTTTAATGAAATTATTTTATATCATATTTTTAAGTAGATAACTAAGTTTTTGATAATTGTCAGTACATATAAAAAAGAAGAGGTGAGCTTTTTGAAGCAGGCGGTAATGACAGCTCCGGGGAAAATTGAATTTCGTGATGTTCCCGTTCCGAAAGTTAAAGAGGGCCAGGTTCTTGTGAAAATTAAAAGAATTGGTATATGTGGTTCAGATATACATGTTTATCATGGTAAACATCCTTATACATCCTATCCGGTGGTACAGGGACATGAGGTTTCAGGAGAGATTGTTAAATTAATCGATGGTGGTTCAAATTTCAAAGAAGGTGATAAAGTTACAATACAACCCCAGATTGTATGTGGTAGATGTTATTCCTGTAAGCATGGTCAAAATCATATTTGTGATAATTTAAAGGTTATGGGTTTTCAAGCAACTGGGATGGCATCAGAATATTTCGCAGTTGATTTAAAGAAAATATTAAAGTTACCAGAAAATATAAGTTATGATCATGGTGCATTAGTAGAACCCTTAGCGGTTGCTGTTCATGCCTTAAAAAGAGGAGGAGATATTAAGAGGAGGAAAATTTTAATTTTAGGAGCCGGTCCTATCGGTAATCTCGTAGCTCAGGCTGCAAATGGAATGGGTGCTCAGAGTGTTATGATAACTGAAATTAGTGACTATCGTATTAATATCGCCCGGGAATGTGGCATAAATTATTGTTTGAATTCCAAGACTCAGGATATCGGAGAAGAACTAATTAATACATTTGGCAAAGATAAAGCAGACCTAATTTTGGAATGTGTTGGGATTAATACAACAACGGAACAAGCTATCGCTAATGCCCGTAAGGGCACGGATATTATTGTAGTTGGTGTATTTGCGGAAAAAGCAACTGTTGATTTGGGCTTGGTTCAGGATAGAGAGCTTAGGTTGATTGGAACATTAATGTATCAGGAAGAAGATTATAGGAAAGCAATTGAATTAATTAAAGAAAGTAAAGTGAAACTTGATCCCATAATAACAGAACATTTCCCATTTGAGGATTATTTAGAAGCTTATAAATATATAGAAGAGAAAAAGGATAAGATTATGAAAGTTATGATTAAATTATAAAAGGAGAGGGTAAGATGAAAGCATTGAATTATTATCAAACTACCGAAATTAAATTTGGTTGGGGACGGGTTGAAGAAGTTGGTGAAGTAGTATCTCGATTTGGGAAGAGATGCTTGATGGTAACTGTTCCCGTTTTTGACACCATGGCTCCTGTATTTGAAAATATTAAGAAATCCTTAAAAGAAGCCAATGTAAAAGTATTTCATTTTGATGGTGTTATTCCTAATCCCACAACCGATAGTGTAAATAAGGGAGCCGAGATGGCTATTAAAAATAATATTGATGTAGTTCTCGGTGTCGGTGGGGGTTCAAGCATGGATTCTGCAAAAGCTATTGCAGTAGGGGCTACCCATGAAGGCGAAGCCTGGGACTATCGCTTATTTAGTAATAAAAAGATTACCGAAAAAAGACTTACTATTATTACTGTTACTACTACATCTGGAACTGGCTCACAAGTAACCCCCGTATCAGTTGTAACGAATACAGCTGATAAATGTAAGTTTGCCCTGGTAGATTCCCTCCTCTATCCCAGGGTCAGCATTATTGATCCGCAATTAATGTTAACTGTGCCCGAACATATAACAGCAGCAACAGGATTTGATGTTTTTACTCATGCTTTTGAAAGTTATATTCATAAAGATGCATCAGTTTATACAGATGTGCATGCTTTGGAAGCAATAAAAAGAGTAATAAAATACCTTCCAATTGCCATTAAATATAAAACTAATAAAGAAGCCAGAATAGAAATGGCTTGGGCAGATACTCTGGCAGGATTATGTATTGCCAATGCAGGAACTACCTTGCCCCATGGAATAGGTATGGCCATTAGCGGGCATGTACCCCATGTTATGCATGGCGAAGCTCTGGCAGTAATTTATCCCGAGTTTATGTGTTATACATACAAATCAGCGCTTGGAAAATTTGCAGATATTGGTCGAATTTTTAATTGTGAACTTGAAGATGTTTCCAATGAGGAAGCCGCAGAAAAGTCATGTGAAGAAATAGATAAATTTTTAAAGAAAATCGGAATGTCACTTACCCTTAAAGAATTAAGGGTTCCTGAAGAGGAATTACCGGCTATTGCAGATGATACACAAAAACTGCCTGACTATACAGTTAACCCTAGGATTGCTACAAGAGATGAAATTTATAAGATGCTTAAAAGGTCGTATAATTAGACACAAAATATACTAAAAGCACTGCGGTGTGCAGAAAAGACCAGAAGGGTTTTTTAGTATAGATAGATTAGCAGTAGAATAGCTCAGCTCATGTTTCTGCCAGAACTGTTTATCAATTAAAGAATAACTGTTGGAATATATTTATAATCTATACCTATTGAGCAGCTAGAGATAATAAATCCCATTAGAGGAAAGAGATTATTAGGAATTTCTATAGTCGGTAGCTGTCTTATCAAATAAGCTTTTGTACAGCTATTAATGGAAATTTATGAACCGGCCTTTTACTTATACAATTTTGTATTTTATCCTAACAGAGAAGAATAAAATTTATAGAGAAAGGCAAACAATAGAATTGTACTTTAATTTTTGAGCGGAAACATGTCATATCAAAATGACAATCTTATATTGGCACGTGAAAAAAAGCATTTTTCTCGACTCCGTATCCTGGCTAAATTACAGGCCTTGGACTT
>NMQN01000270.1 GCA_003575245.1 Candidatus Atribacteria bacterium 1244-E10-H5-B2
CCCATCGAAAATGCCCCCATCGTCTAGGGGACAGGACACCGCCCTTTCACGGCGGCGACAGGGGTTCAAATCCCCTTGGGGGCACCAATTGATTTATTGTAAAAAATGGGCGGATAGCTCAGTTGGCAGAGCACCTGCTTCACATGTAGGGGGTCACAGGTTCAAGTCCTGTTCCGCCTACCATTTTTTTATGAGGATATGATGCCGGCGTAGCTCAATTGGAAGAGCAACGGAATCGTAATCCGTAGGTTGTCTGTTCAACTCAGATCGCCGGCTCCAAAATTAGTATATAGTATTTAGTATATAGTAAAGAAAAGAAAAACTAAGAGAAAGAAGAAAGAAACTAGATTAAAATATAATGATAGGTGATGAGTAATGTGTTTTGGGTTACAGGTTACAAGTTTCGGGTTTATAGAAAACTCAAAACAGGGAGGAACTTATTGCTATACTCCCTTATAATGAATTTTAACCGAGAACCAAAAACTAAGAGCTGACAACTAATTTTTCTTATCCAAAAACTATAAACCAATAACTAAAAACTCGTATTTGAAATTAACGAATAATTTAACTGGCAAACTGGCAAACTGATTAACTAAATGCTAACAACTATTCACTATCGACTAAAAAAGGCAAGCGATCTGATGAATACTCCTAAACTGACTTCTCCTGCAGAAGTTACCAGACTTCTTACTAAATACGATTTTAAGTGCAAAAAAAGGTTAGGCCAGAATTTTTTGGTAGATCAAAACACCTTGCAAATAATTGTTAATTCACTAAAATTAAATAAAGAAGATTGCATTTTAGAAATTGGCACAGGTATTGGAACTCTAACCTCTGCATTATCCCCCTTGGTCAAACAGGTTATATCTGTTGAGAAAGACAAAAAATTAGCGCCCCTCCTAAAAGAAAGTCTTTCCTCCCCTGACAATATTGAGATTATTTTTGAAGATGTTATGAAATTTGATTTGGTTAATTTTTTTAAGCAGAAAAGAAAAAAAAGTGGAAAAATTAAAAAAATAGTGGGAAACCTTCCTTACTACATCTCCATATCATTAATAAGACAGATTCTTGAACTTAATCGATATTTGAAATTAGCTGTATTTCTGGTTCAGAAAGAGGTAGGAGAAAGATTGATGGCCCAAGCAGGAAATAAGAATTATGGTATATTATCCCTTGTTGCCCAATATTACTCTAAACCCCAAAAAGTACATACTGTCCCATCTACAGTATTTTACCCCCAGCCTAAAGTGAGTTCGATGATAATAAAATTAGATATCTATAAAAAACCACAAGTAAAAGTAGGCAACGAGAAACTATTTTTTAATATTATTAGAGCTTCCTTTCAACAAAGGAGAAAAAGATTAATTAATTCTTTGTCTAACTATTTTAAGGAAGTGCTCGCTAAAGCGGAAATAGAAAATATTTTAACTGAAACAAGTATTGATAAGAACCGCAGGGGAGAAACCCTAACTTTAGAAGAATTTGCTAAGTTAAGCATGGCGATGGGGAATAAACTAGTGTAGAGCGTAGAGCGGATAGGATATTAGTTAACCAGTTTAC
The DNA here is from genome assembly GCA_003575245.1 of Candidatus Atribacteria bacterium 1244-E10-H5-B2. The sequence goes on from NMQN01000270.1 coordinate 1,561, forward strand.
CGGTTACCCGGTTGGTCAGTTATAGGATATAAGATAAACCCGCAGGACAGGCGTCTCACCTGTCTATGATGGCATTATAAAACTTTTGATTTATCAGGGTACGCAATCTTATCGAAAAACTATTCACTAACGAGTAACATCTGTATTAACTGGTTAACAGGTAAACCGGATAACTGGCTAACCGGGCAACCAATACCAACTAACTAACCAAGTAACTAGCTAACCAGCTAACCAATACATTACTTTTTTTGACAATAAAATTCTATCATGTTATAATTTTTTCAACTAAAACCTTATAGAAAAGAACAGGGAATTGACAGTGCTAACTATTAACATTGCAGAAACTAAAGGCAGATATAATTCATTGAGAAGAGAAAAATTTAAATATTAAATAGATTATTCCAGAAACACAGTAGTTATTATTGCTGTGTTTATTTTTTAATAAATACTTAAACATTTACTGAAATAGGGAGGTAATAGCAACTATGTGAATAATCTGGAGTAAATTAGTCAAAATGAATGATTAGGAGGTTATAGTTAGGAGTACAACTTTATTTTATTAAACCAGTAGGCTTGGTAGTAGATTAACAGGGATAGGTTGCACATATAACAAGCAGCTACAGATAAGAAATATAGCTAATTGTGATAATTTTAAAAACTAAAATTGAAAATAAGAAAAGGCGGTGTATCAAGTGGAAATTACAGATGTTAGACTTAGAAAAATAGAAACAGAAGGAAAATTAAGAGCTTATGTGTCAGTTACTTTCGATGATTCTTTTGTAGTGCATGATTTACGGGTTATTGATGGCACTAAGGGCATGTTTGTAGCAATGCCCAGCAAGAGACTCCCCAACGGAGATCATAAGGATATTGCCCATCCTATAAATACCGAGATCAGAGAAAAGATTCAAAATGCAGTTTTAGATGTTTATAACAGGGAACTGGAAGAAGCTCCCCAAGTTAAAGTGGAAGCTAAAGTAGAAGCTGAAGAAGAAGAAAAAGGAGAAGAAAGTAAAGTAAAAGAAAGCAAAGAAGAAGAAAAAGTAAAAGAAAGTAAAGTAAAAGAAAGCAAAGAAGAAGAAAAAGTAAAAGAAAGTAAAGAAGAAGAAAAAGAAGAAACAGCGGAAGAAGAGACTGAGAAGAAAGAAGAAGGTCTATTTTAAGTAAGTTACAAGATTAAAAGTTCTTGGTTTGGGGCGTAGCCAAGTGGTAAGGCACGGGAATTTGGATCCCGCATTCGAAGGTTCGAACCCTTCCGCCCCAGTCATATAAATTAATTGTATAGGAATTTCTTTTTTCCGTGGGGGCCTACCTTCGTGAAAACGGGGGTTCAATTCATCAAACCCGCAATAAAAACGGGTCGGATGAACCCAACCCCCACATAACTGGTGAATCAGCCAACTAATGAGTTGGTTAATTAAATAATTTTGCATCTTGCATTTCTAATTGGCAAATCGGTCAATTAGGGAATTGGTGAATTGGTAGATTGGGTAACTAAATTATCTTATATCTGGTATTTAAAACTGACGACTAATTAAGAGTTTTGAATTATGGTTTTTTGTTTTTAGTTTTAAACTTTTAGTTACATATCGATAACTAATTTCCTTATCTAAAAACTAAAAACTATAAACCAAAAACCAGTTTCTTATTTTATATTTATACTAACGACTATTCACTATCGACTATCGACTAATTATTGGAGGTATGATTATGAGAGATACTGCTGTAATTATTATGGCAGCAGGTAAAGGCAAGAGAATGAAATCTAATCTGCCTAAAGTTCTTCATAATCTTGCAGGAAAGCCAATTTTAAATTATGTATTGGACACAATTTATCAACTCGAAGCAAAAAGAAAGATATTAATAGTTGGTCATAAAAGCGATCAGATAAGAGAATTAATTGGTGATAAAATAGAGTATGTAGAACAAAAAGAAATT
>NMQN01000469.1 GCA_003575245.1 Candidatus Atribacteria bacterium 1244-E10-H5-B2
AATCTTTGTGCTGCTGGGAGTGCCTTTGGGCCTGCGGGTAAAACGGGGGAGCAAAGCTACCGGAGTAATCCTCAGCATTGTCCTGGTTTTACTTTATTACATCCTACTTTCCACTACCAGATCCATGGGAAGAGGAGATATGTTAACGCCAGTTCTGGCGGCCTGGGCACCTAACATGATTTTTGGTATTTTAGGGGTGTTTATTATGTTGGGAGCGGAGAGAAAATAAATTAGTCGTTAGTGAATAGTGAATAGTTTTTAGTAAAGAAAAGAGAAACCAGGAGCCAGAATTCAGAAGCCAGAAAAAGATAAAAAATACAAAAGATAAAGATATGCTGCAAGGGAATATAAGAAATATGATACAAAGCGGAAAAGTAAAGAACGTAGTAATTTTTTTAGTAATATCTATACTACTTTTAGGGTTAAACCTGGGAAACCTAAATAACGGGTTTACCCTGGTATCATTCGCTCAAGAGACCGGAGAGACGGTTGAGGCGGGAGAAGCGCAGGAAACAACGGCAACCAATGAGGCCGTAGAAACAGCAGAAACAGAAGGAGAGGTAGAGGCTGAAACAGAAGAAGAAGAATTGGATATCTCTCTAAAAGCTGATTACATCACTTATGAAAAGATAGAGGGCGAAGACCTAATTATTGCCAAAGGCAAGGTAAATTTTCAATATCAGGATATCGAGATAAATGCTGATTACCTAAAGATTAATTTAGACACTAACCTTCTCTTTGCCTCTGGAGAAATCTTCTTAAAACAGGATGAGTCGGAAACTAACTGTGAGGAACTTACCTATAACTGGGAGACTAAAAAAACAATTATGCTCCGATTAAAGGGTGAATTAACCGGGGAAAGCATAAAGGGAAAGATCTATTATCAGGGAAAGATGATGGAAAATTTCCTGGAGACAGTGGAAATTAGCGAGGGAAGTTTTACCACCTGTGAATTAGAAGAACCTCACTATCATATTGTCGCCAAAGAAATGATTATCTACCCTAAGGATAAAATAATTGCCCGCAATGTTTCCTGGTATGAAGGAAAAATCAAAATTATTACCCTTCCCTATTTCTTGATTTTCTTAGACCGTAAAACCCAACTTCCCATTCTACCCAAAATAGGACAAAATAGTAATGATGGCTGGTATGCAAAAATTAACTTTAATTATTATGTAAATGAAAAATCCTATGGCACTCTTTATATTGATTGGTTTGAGAAAAGGGGTATTGGGATCGGGGTAAAGCATTACCTCGAAATAGGAGAAGAAGATGACAATAATTCTGGAGATGCCTCTTTTTATTTATATCAAATCAAGGAAAAAGATTCGGGTGAATTTAAATTAACCGGAAATCTAAATTATAAACAAGAATTTACAGAGGAAAATATCAAGACCCAAGTAACTCTTAACTATAGTGGAATTAAAGCTGAAGGAGGAGAACTCCCTTATAATACTCTAAAATCCCAATTCAGTTTTGATAAAGACGGAGAAAAATATAAGCTTAAAATTAGTGGCAAATATAATTTTAGCGGAACAGGACTGGGGCAAGAGGATTTAAGTATCGATGGCAACATTAAAGTGAACCATAATTACACTTTTAATGATAAATTAAGTTCAGTCCTCACTTTGGTTTACACTGACAAAAACCCGGCCAGTCAGGAAGTGGCAGACCTCGAATTAAAACCGAAATGGGAACTAAAATATAAGGGTGAGGGTTATACTTTAAATTTGGCAACCGAAAAGAGGTTTGACCTGGATGGTGATAATTATACCGGAGAAAATATTTCTAAGATAATCAACCGTTTACCTGAATTTGTTTTTAACAAAAGTGCTACCGCCATCGGGGATACCAAAATAACTTATGATATTGATGCCTCGGTGGGACATTTTTATGAAGCAGCTACCGAGGAAGATAACTGGCGAGGAGAATATATTATCAATGTTAAAAGACCTTTTGATTTGGGTGAATATTTAACTTTAACTCCTTCGGGAATCTTCCGCCAGGATGTTTATCTGACTGGAGAAGCCCGCTATCTTTTGGGAGGGAAAATGGATTTAAAGGCTTCTTATGAAAGTAACGTCTCCGCCACACTCTCTTATAGTTATAATAAATCAGTAGGTCCAACTCCTTTTAATTTTGATTACATTGCTCCTCTAACTAACACAGTGAGTGGAAAATTGACCTTAAAGCCCTCCGAAAAAGTTAAATTAGATTTATCCACTAATTATAATTTTGTTACGGAAAATTTTGGAAATTTAGTAGCCAAAGTAGAGTATAAACCGAAAGACGACTGGAAGATGAATTTTAGCTCCTCCTATAATCTAAATACTAAGGAGTGGACTAAAAAGATAAATTCCACACTTGATCTGCAGTTGAGCGAGGATTGGAGAATCAAGTATAAAGGTGTGGTAGATTTAGATGATTTCAAGCTCACTAATAGCGTAGTAGGAATTACCAGAGACCTTCACTGTCGTGAAATAACCATAAATTACAAGCAGGCCACCAAGTCTTTCTGGGTGGAATTCTACATCAAAGCCTTCCCTACTGAGAAGATAACTATTGGGGGAGAGTGAAAACAGTATCGAGTATGTAGTATGTAGTGGAAAAAATACAGAGAATAAAATACAAGATAAAAAGACAAGTTGTCAGTTTACAGTTATTAGTTTTCAGTTTAAAGAAATACAAGATAATACAATTTGCCGATTGACCAATTTATCATTCGAACACCGATTAAAAATGAGAAATGCAAAGTGTAAGATGCGAGTACAGTAATAAGTAATGAGTAATAAGTGATAAGAAAAAGATGTATGGGCAGATCTTGTGTCTGCCTATATTAATTGTTATTCTAACTGTTAAATAAATTTAAAATGCAATTATTTCTGCTATTACTCCAATAATATCAAAATCATCTTCATCATTTTCCGAATCACCCAATGAATCATAATCCTCTTCCATTGAACCAAATGTCGTTCCAATAGTAAGATAATTATCCAAATAGTCGTAAGTATTATTATCTGAATCAGTAGTGATAACATTAAAATCAATACTATCCTCTATTTCTCCTAAATCACTAAGACTAATTGTTACTTGCAGTTCATCATCGCCAATCAATGAATCGGTTAATGCCATTGATGATAAATCTTCATCCACCACCTGGGTAAAATCAAAACCCCAATCATCCAATTTAACATAATAATAATCATCGTTCCAATCATCTACTTCTTCTTCCGGTCCATCAGCAGGGTTTCCATTATTATCCAGAACTATATAATATATTCCATCATCAACATTTATCTCTCCAGTTACTTGTACGGTAATTTTCAATTGATACTCTGTTCCTGGTTCTGGTTTGGGTCCCTCAGTCCAGCGCGCACATCCGGACACCACTGCCAATACTCCTATTATTAATAAAATAATTATTGCTCTTTTCAGGTTTATAATTCTCATAAAATCGCCCCTCTATGCATTTATGACAAGTTTTGTGCCAGG
>NMQN01000141.1 GCA_003575245.1 Candidatus Atribacteria bacterium 1244-E10-H5-B2
TATATCCCAAGAGATCGAGATATTTACCAGGATGATATAAGAATTCATTTTTTAAAGACAGATAATTTAAGAGAAGGATTAATTGATTTTGAAAATTCAGATTTCTTACCTGCTCGAAGTTTATCGGAGAGTGATTACTTAAAACTCAAGAATGTTACGGTAACAATTAGCGGAGCACACTATGACATCATTGGCAGAGCGGCGATTTTCTTAGATTACTATCCACAATCAGTAACCAACCAAAACATTGCGGTTATAAAAACGGATGAGAATTTGCTCAATCCCTTCTATCTGACCATATTTTTAAACTCTAAATATGGCAGGGAACAATTTTGGATGTTATGCAGGCAAACCGAACAGTTTAACTTAAGCTGTGGAGAAGTAGAAGAACTGCTAATTCCTCTGTTTGATGCAGATTTTCAACAGGAGATAGAGACACTTGCTAAAAACTTTTTTGATTTAATCGAAAAAGCAAAATCCTTTTACTCCCAAGCTGAAAGCCTTCTTTTGGAAAAACTGGGACTAAAAGGTTTCCAGGCAAAATATAAACTTTCTTATACGGCAAATCTTTCTAAAGCGTTTGGAGTTCACCGTATAGATGCAGAGTATTTTCAGACCACTTATGATAGTTTCATGGGTTGTTTAAAAGAGCATTCTAAAATAGCAAAAATTAAGGAATTTATACTCGACTTTCAAAAACTCAAAGCCCTTTATGAACCCAAGGTCGGAGATTTTCTTTTGATTAAAGATGTAATGCCAGGAACAGCTTATGTAGCAAAGGAACCTATAGAAGGGATTGCCGCCGGTAGCATTCTGATATTAAAGATTAATGAAAACAAAATTAATAAAGAATATTTAGCTCTTTGTATTAATTCAATTATCGGGAAGCTGCAGATAAAAAGAGATGGCGGAGAGTCGGCAATTACCCACTGGAGAGCTGAGCAAATTAAAAATTTACAAGTCCCAATCCTTTATAAAAAAATTCAACAAGAAATCTCATCGCTAATTAAACAATCACATGAAACAAAACAGAGAGCAAGAGAATTATGGGAAGAATCAAAAAGAAAAGTTGAAAAGGCAATTGAAAATGAAATTCGCAAATAGCCGCGAATATTTAAAAAATATATTATTTGAGGAGCAATGTGATGAAGTATAACTTTGATGAGGTTATTGACCGTACTGATTATCATTCCAGAAAGTGGGATGAATTGGAAACCACTTTTGGGGCCAAAGATGTGCTCCCTATGTGGATTGCCGATATGGAGTTTAGGTCACCAAAACCGGTAATTGAAGCCATTAAAAAAGCCGCCGAACACGGTATTTATGGTTATACCTCGAGGCCGGATTCTTATTACAAGGCAATAATTGACTGGATGGATAGAAGACATAATTGGAAAGTAAAAAAAGATTGGCTAGCTTTTAGTCCGGGAGTCGTTCCTGCCTTGAGTTTTATTATTAGAGCATTTACTCAAGCTGGTGATAAGGTTGTCGTTCAGCCGCCGGTTTATTATCCTTTTTTCCGAGTAATAGAAAATAATGGTTGCCACGTAGTGAATAATCCCTTAAAACTTAGTAATAAAAAATATTTTATAGATTGGGAGGATTTAGAAAGAAAGGTTGATGACCCCAGAGTAAGGTTATTGATATTATGCAGTCCGCATAATCCAGTGGGGAGAGTGTGGCAGAAAGAAGAGCTTATTATACTGGGAGAAATTTGTTTAAAACACAATATTATTGTTGTTTCTGATGAAATCCATGCCGATATTTTATTTAAAGGGTATAGACATATCCCATTTGCTTCGATTTCACCGGCATTTGCTCATAATTCAATTACTTGCACTGCACCGAGCAAAACTTTTAATTTAGCAGGACTTCAGACTTCTACCATCATTATTCCTAATAAAAAATATTATAAAATCTATGAAAATATCTTAGATAATTTAGCCCTCGACAAAAACAATGTTTTTGGACTGGTGGCCTTAGAAGCTGCTTATAAATACGGAGAAGAATGGCTTGAGCAATTATTGTCTTATCTAAATGAAAATTTGGAATTTTTGATGAAATATTTTAAAGAAAGAATTCCAAAAATAAAAGTTATAAAACCGGAAGGGACTTATTTAGTCTGGCTGGATTGCCGACAATTAGAATTAAGCGCCAAGAATTTAAATAATTTTATGATTAAAAAAGCCAGAGTAGCCCTTGATGATGGATATTGGTTTGGCACCGAAGGAAAGGGCTTTATGAGAATTAATATTGCCTGCCCTCGTTCTTTTCTTGAGGAAGGTTTAAAGAGAATAGAAAGAGCAGTTAATAGTTTGAAAAACTGACAGGGAAAACTGACAGGGGACGGTCCTCTGTTCCTAAAAAAAAGGAGATTTGAGGAAAGGAAGATGAGAAAGATTAAAGAGATGATTAAAGAGGAAGGGCTCTGGGCTGGTTTGAACCGTCCGCAGATATCGATGGAAAATGCCGATATAGTGGTTTTTGGTATTCCTTTTGATGGCGGAGTGAGTTTTAGAGCCGGGGCAAAAGATGGACCCCGGGAACTGCGAGAAATAACCTATTCTATTTACCCTATTACAGAAAGGTGGGAAAGTTTTTCAGATTTAAAAATCCTGGATTTAGGAGATATAGAGGGAAAAGATAGGGAGAAGATATTTAAAAAAGCTGAGGAAATTGCTTATCAGGTAGCTAAAGCCAAAAAACTTTTAACCATGATAGGGGGAGACCACTCTACCACAATCCCCATTCTTAGAGGAATTGATAGAGCATTAAAGGAACCATTAGGGATTATTCATCTCGATGCCCATTTTGATTTATGTGATGAAATAGACGGGAATTATCTTTCTCACGGTTCTACTGAAAGGAGGACCTTAGAATTAAAAAATATATCTGATATCGGGAACATCTTTTTTGTAGGAGTTCGTTCTGTTGAAGCTCAGGAATTACCTTTTATCCGGGATAAAAAGATAAATATACTCAAAACTATGGATATTCGCCGGCAAGGTGTTGATAAATCATTGGAAAGAATAAGAGAGAAGATGAAAAAGTTCCCCAGAATATATCTTACTATAGATATTGATGCATTGGACCCGGCTTACGCTCCGGGTACCGGTACCCCGCAGTTTGGAGGTCTGGATAGCAGAGAATTGTTAGATTTACTTTATGGTATATTTGAGTTACCCATTATCGGATTTGATGTGGTGGAGGTAGCTCCCGGACTGGATGATTCTAAAATTGCTATTTTTGCTGCCCGAAAAATTATCATGGAATGCTGGGGTCATTATTATAGAAAGAAATTGAATCAATAATTCAAGAGAGGAAGACTGACGGGAGACGGTCTTTTGGCGTGTTTATATGTATATGTGCCCTTTTTTATTTTTTTGGACCAAAATTGGGCTGGTTCCTTACCCCATCTTATACCACACTTAGAACAACTAAGGCTCCTGAGGTAGGTTTTGAAACAGGTATACCAAACTATCCATTAG
>NMQN01000269.1 GCA_003575245.1 Candidatus Atribacteria bacterium 1244-E10-H5-B2
TTTTTATGACTTCTCTTGATTAGCTCTCCGGGGATTTTAAAAAATACAAAATGAAAGGGGGTTTATCCTATGGCAATTACACTCGCTAAATTTGAAGCATATAATTCAATTAAAGATTATAAATCGCTGTATGAAACAAAGGATAAGAAGCTAATAGATGACTCGATTATCAGAATTGCACTTGAAGAATATGACGTTAATCTGACTAAAGAAGATATTGAAGTAATGAGAAAAAATTGGGGAAGATATTGGCAAAAATATAGAATGTCGATTTAAAGGGAAGGAGATAAAAAAATATGTTAGATCCCTTTTATTTGAAAACTGAATCTGAAATTGAGAAAATGCTTAGCGATTTTTGGGAAGATGATATCGAATACCTGGTTAAAATCAGGATTCTATTAAAGGCCTATCCGGATTATTCGATCGGAAAACTGGAATCCCGGGGAATTTCTAAACTTTGGCAATCTTTAAGCATTGAGCAACGAAAAGATATATACAGTAATCAATATAGATATCAAATACCAGGCCAGTAAAATGGTCTGTTGCCCGGTTGGATTGGTGAAGGTTTTACCGTCTTCTATAACTGATTCGGCCGGGCTTAAAAAAAGAAAGGCGGTGTTAATATGCCGAAAATGAGCAAGAAAGAGCAAGATGAAGCGATAGACGAATTTCTAAAATACGTTGATGGTGAAATAGACAGATGGGGAATTTATAAGAAATCCCCGGAAATACAGGAGAAGGTAAAAAAGAATATAATTAAGGGCTTGATCCAATTAACCGGAACGAAAAAGATCGCTATGATAGATAGGCTCTTAGAAAATAAGATTTTTACTATATCCGGAATAGATGAGGCTCTGGAAATACCGATAGAAGAAAGATATACTTATAGCTTAAAGGATTTGTTTGAAGCAGACCTGAAAGACGAGGAGCTTTTAATGGGTAGGGGATTTATGCCGACTAAGGGATATATGGTCTTATCTGCTCCCACGAAAGCAGGGAAGACTATATTTAGTCTAAAATTAGCCTTACATTTGGCGCTGGGAATATACTTTTTAGATATCCCGGTAATGAAAAAATGTAAGGTTTTATTTGTTTATGCAGAGAGTAGTCCTGGTCTTTTAAATGATACTTATAAAAAAATAGTAGGTGGAATGAAAGCAAGGGGAATTAAGATCGACAAGAATATTATAGACAATCTTAAATTTCACGACGCAATACTGCATAATACCAATTTTAACAGAAATAGCGATTTAAGGAAATTTAAAAAAACAGTTGATCTCTTTTGTCCTGACGTGATAATTTTAGACCCGATAGACAGAATAACAGGGCTTGATCTTAACCCGACTAAAAATGTAGTTTCTTTATTGAATCAAGTATTATCTGTTAAAAGGGGATTTTGGCTATGGGTATTACATAACAGAAAGAGGACTGCTGAAAAAGAAGAAGAGGATATCGAGCCGATTTATAAGGTTATGGGATCATCAAATATAACCGGATTTGCAGAAACTACAATCTGCATAGAGCCGACAGGGAAAAAAGATCCTAAAAATTTTAAAAAGCTATATCTCTATTATCGGCGTTGGCCTTCTCCTACTATACCGGTAGAAGTAAAATGGGATAGAGATAACTTGAATTTTGAATTGATAGAGAATCTTGAATTTAAAAGACCGGAAAAATGCTCTGTAAGTGATTTAATTGCCTTCATTAACGAGGAATTTAAGGGATCCGCTCCCAGGAACGATATAGTTGATTCGGCTCATCAGGAGTTTGCGGTATCGGGAAGGCACATCTACGAGCAGATAAACAAAGGGATAAATGAAGGATTATTGGCTATAAAAGGTAATAATATAATAGTGGTAGGCAGTCAAATGGATCTCTATTAGTCTGATATATATATAAATACTCTATAACTATTATATTATATAGTATTATGTATTGAAGTTACTATGAAGTTACTATGGTTATTTTTGAAGTTACTGTGGTTATTTCTGAAGTTACTATGAAGTTACTTGAAACCCTTATAAACAAAGGACTTCAACGTAACTTCAATTTTAGGGGTAGTAACCTCAAAGTAACTTCAAAATCACTTCAATTCTTGAAACTATTGGTATATAAGGATTACAGGCTATTTTAGGCTATATATTGGTATATATATGCCTATCGGGAAATAAAGAAAAGAGGTGGTGATCTTATGCTCCCGGATAAATTAAATTTTTTGAGTGAATTTGAGAGATTTTATCAAGGACTGGCCAAAGATATCAAAGAGGGTATATATGGAGAAAAGGACTTTTATATACTTGTAGGCGCTAAAATTAAGAGAATGGATTGGCGAAGAAAGAATAAAAGGGTTTTGTTAAATAAAATGAATAAAAACAGGCTAAAAAGGCAGGTGTAAGAGGTCTTTTTCATTTCTTGAAAAATTCAAGAAAGGCCGATCTTGAATTATTTTAAGCATATTTAACAAAATACAGATTTTGTTAATAATAAAATAATGTTGAAAAGCCTTTAAATTAAAGCTATTTAAAATCGAGATAAGAAGGATTTAGAAAAAGGGCTTGACTTTTCTTTACAATAATATATAATAGAATAAAATCGTAAAGAAAGGAGATTGATAATTATGAGAACAGTCCAACCGATTAGGGATATTAAAAAAATTAAGGCAATTAAGGGGAATCTAAAAAAGAGGAATCCCCGGGATTTTTTACTCTTTACCCTGGGAATCAATACCGGCCTCAGGATATCCGATATCTTAAAATTGAAGGTTGAAGATGTGAAGGATCAGACCGGAGAAATTAAAGAGTATTTAGACTTAAACGAGAAAAAGACTAAGAAACAAAGGTTAATCTATCTTAATAACGAGGTCAGAAATGCCTTAGAATATTATTTTGATAAGACCGGAATATATGACCTGGAACGTTATCTATTCATTAGCGATAAGACAAAGATAAATAAACCTATTAGCCGGATTCGAGCCTGGCAGTTAATTCAAATTTGGTGCCGGGAAGTCGGAATCAAAGGAAGGATCGGAACTCATACTATCCGGAAAACTGCCGGCTATCAGATGAGAATAGCCGGGGTTGCTATCGAATTGATTCAAGAGGTCTTAGGCCATCAGTCTATCTCGATGACAAAAAGATATCTCGGTATAACTGACGATGAGATAACTAAGGTATTGAAGAATTTTAATTTATAGGTGAAGGTTTTTAACGAAAAAGGCCAATATACGCTTATGATTGTATGTCTTTAGGAAAAGACCCCCCTTAAAAACGAAATTTGAAGGCCTAAAAAAGATGTAAATAGCTAATACATCTCTAAAAGCCTTATATCTTATAACTTTTAGCTATTTTTAGGGATTAAGGCCAGAAAGGGGGTTGATAGATTCATACCGGTAGGGTTAAATAAACGCTAATCAGACTATCAGGGAGTATTTTTTAGGGGTATTTAGGGGAGTTTGACTTATCGAACTTGTATCTCGT
>NMQN01000253.1 GCA_003575245.1 Candidatus Atribacteria bacterium 1244-E10-H5-B2
GGATAAAAATCAACCCTTGGGGAAAATTGCTAAATATGATATTGGTAATTTTTATTATGATGTAAAATTAAAACTTAAAAAAATAGTTGATTTTATAAATCAAGAGGCTGATTCTAAATATAAATCTAAAAATAAATCTTGTTATGTATCTTTAGTAGAAAAGCCAATTGCCCAGCGAGCCGGAGTAGGCTGGTATGGGAAAAACGGGATAATTATTACCGAAAAATTTGGTTCCTGGGTAGTTTTGGGAGAAATTATAACTGAATTAGAATTAGATACAGATGAACCCCTTCAGCGAGATTGTGGTGATTGTACAATATGTATCGATTCATGTCCGACTAAGGCTATTGTTTCCCCTTATGTAATTGATCGGACTAAATGTCTCCAGTTTATTTCGGAAAGAGTGATCAAAGTTCCTTTAGCTTTTAGGGTAAAATGGGAGGATAGATTATATGGCTGCACTACTTGCCAGGAGGCTTGCCCCCAGAACCGTAAAGTAAAGCCTAAAAAATATAAACCGGAATATGGGTATATAGGCTCAAAAATTCCTTTAATACCATTATTACAAATTACCGAAGGGGAATTTCAAAATTATTTTGCTTATAATCAAATTGCTATGAGACCCAAAGAAGCAATCAAAAGAAATGCCGTGCTGGCTTTGGGTAATATTGGTAACTCTCGGGCTGTTGTTCCCTTGATTAAAGTCTTACAGGAAGATGACAATTCAATAGTTAGAGGACATAGTGCCTGGGCTCTAAGTAAAATTGGAGGAGAAAAAGCGAAATTTGCTTTAGAAAAGAATCTAAAGACTGAAAGGGACGGAGAAGTAAGAGAAGAAATTATAAATGCTTTAGAAAAGTTTTAATAGTAATAACCAAATGTAGGGGTTTGATTCATCAAACCCGTCTCGGGTCGAATAAATTCAACCCCTACAAGAAATATATAAATTTTACAAGACGGGCGAGACGCCTGTACTGATAGTGCATCTGCTATACTTTTTATTATTACGCAATACGCAATACGAAAAAAAAGAAAGGACATAGATATAAGAAATGATTCAGGTAGAAGGATTGACTAAGATATTCCATGATAAAAAAAGAGGTGAAGTAATAGCAGTAAATAATCTTAAATTCAATTGCCAAAAGGGAAAAATTTACGGGTTATTAGGTCCTAATGGAGCTGGAAAAACTACCACTTTACGCATCTTAGCCACTATGATGCTTCCTACCAAAGGGAAAGTAATAGTAAATGGATTTGATGTGGTGGAAGAGCCAAGAGAAGTACGGAAACAGATTGGATTTCTATCCAGCGAAACAGGATTGTATGATCGTTTTACTCCCCGAGAGACCGTAGAATTTTTTGGCAGAATTAACGGAATGGAAGACAAAGTTATTAAAAAAAGAACTGCTGAAATCTTCCAAAATTTAGATATGGAAAATTTTCAGGATGTAAGAGTGAACAAACTTTCTACCGGAATGAAACAAAAACTCTCTATTGCCAGAAGTATTATTCATAATCCCCCTGTATTAATTTTAGATGAACCAACAGTAGGACTAGATATAATTACGGCTAAAACAGTAATTGAGTATGTTAAAAGCTTTAGAGATCAGGGAAAGTACATCATCTATTCTACCCACATTATGCGGGAAGCTGAAAAATTGTGTGATATGATCGCGATTATTCATCAGGGCAATCTCATTGCTCAGGGGACCTTAGAAGAATTAAAAAAGAATTCTTCATCTGACGATTTGGAAGAGATATTTTTTGAATTAATAAATCAAGGAGAGAATTTAGAATGAGCTGGAAAAATATCAAACTTATCTTTATTAAAGAATTAGTGGGAACTATACGAGATAAAAGAACTATAATTGCTATGATAATAATTCCTTTGATATTTTATCCTCTCTTATTTGCGGGAATCGGCTATTTTAGCAAGATAGGAAGTATAAAATCAGAAGAAGCTACCTCAAAGATTATAATATACGGTGCGAAATTTGCTCCCCAATTAGTAAAAAATTTCCAAAACCGTGAAAAGATTGAAATTCTTATTATAGAAGACGACCCTCCCTCTAAATTGCAAAATGGGGATATTCAGGCAGTTTTGGTAATCCCTTCAGATTTTAAATATAAAATTGAACGGGAAGAACCTATCAAACTTATTTTGAAATATGATACCACAGAGGCTAAATCAAGGATAGCCCTGAAAAGAGTTAATCAAATAATTGAAGAGTACAAGAGTGAAATAATTTTGCAAAGGCTTTCTCGTATGGACTTACAAGAGGAGTTTCTTACTCCGCTAATTCTACAAGAAGAAAATATAGCTACTGCTGAAAAGATGACTGGTTCATTTTTGGCAGTTCTACTCCCTTATTTAATTATAATCCTTATCTTTACAGGGGCGATGCATACAGCTGTAGATATAACTGCCGGAGAGAAAGAAAGAGGGACTATTGCTACTCTATTAGTAAGTCAAATAAGCCGATTAGAGATAGTATTGGGCAAATGCTTTGCCGTAATGTTAATTTCTTTTACCAGTATGGTTTTGGGGTTGTTCGGGCTTACTCTTGCTTTTTTATCGGGAGCTTCTATTGCCGGAGGTGTTGAGGGAGTGCAATTTGGGATATCTATTAATACTATCTTTTTACTTTTTTTAGTTTTATTTCCTTTAGTCGGTTTAGCCAGTGCAGTATTGGTAATGGTGGGCATATTCGCCCGTAATATTAGAGAGGCCTCGAGCTATATTACTCCTATCTATATGCTGACTATCTTTCTGGGAATAATTTCCATAAGTCAGGGAATGGAATTGACCGGTAAAATGTTTTTAGTTCCGGTTTTAAATAGTAGTTTTGTTTTTAAAGAGCTATTGATGGGTAAAATTTACTGGGACCATATTATAACTACTTTTAGTGCTAATATGGTAATTGCCGGATTAGCTCTATTCGGAGCTACCCGTCTCTTTAGCAAAGAAGAAGTCCTCTTTAGAAGCTAAGAATCACGAGAAATATTTTACTATAATTTATGATATTGATATAATAAAAATATAAAAAAGAGAAATAATTATAATATTTTTGAATTAAAATAATATAAAGCTAAGAATGTCTACGGAATAAATAATTTGGTAAAATTATAGGATCAAACGAAGAAGGTGTTTTGCGATGAGAAAACCTTTTGTTTTTATATTGCTAATATTTATAATTTTTTTATTAATATCCATGTATGAACATGATAAAATTGACGAAATAGATGATTATATAGAAAAAAGACAGAGCATGGTATTAAATCAATTGCGAAGCAGAGATATACTCGATTCTAAAGTCTTGCAGGCTATGCTCACTGTCCCTCGCCATCAATTTGTCGATGAACATATTAGAGAATCAGCTTATAATGATTACCCACTTTCTATCGGTGAAGGTCAAACTATTTCCCAGCCTTATATTGTAGCCTTAATGACTCAGCTTTTAGAACTAAAACTAAA
>NMQN01000267.1 GCA_003575245.1 Candidatus Atribacteria bacterium 1244-E10-H5-B2
ATTAAACTCCTGCCTTTTATTGATGCCATAAATATTGACCTTAAATCTTTCCGAAATTCCTTTTATCAAAAATATTGTAAAGGAAATCTTTCTCCTGTACTGCGCACTATAGAGCTTTCTAAAGAATATTGCCATATAGAGATAACCAATTTGATTATTCCCGGTTTAAATGATAGTGAAGAGGAAATTAATGAGATGGTGGATTGGATTTCTTCTTTAAGTAAAGATATTCCTTTGCATTTTTCTCGCTATTTCCCCTGTTATAAGATGAATATTTCGGCAACCCCAATTTCCACCTTATATAAAGCACGAGATATTGCCCAAAAAAAGTTGAAATATGTATATGTAGGAAATATTAGGGATGAGGAAGCCAATACCACTTATTGTGGTAACTGTAAGGAACTTTTAATTAAAAGGACGGGTTATAATATTGTTAATCTAGGTTTGGATAAAAATGGAAAATGCAAATTTTGTGGTGAAAAGGTAGCTCGTCTTTAGTTGCATAGAAGAGGGGCTGATAACTGAAGAAGTAGTTAGCTGGTTACCCAGTTTACCAGTTATCCGGTTTACCAGTTAAATTAGTTGTATCGAGTAGGACAGGCGCCTTGCCTGTTTATCAATTAATAATCGTTGGTATATGGTTTTTAGTTCCCTATAAACTCGAAACTTGTAACCCGTAACTCATTACTCATTACATATTACTTATCACTGTATTTTAAACAATCTATGCCATCTAATGCAAATGATTCTGAATCCTGGTTTTTTGCTTCTGGCTATTCTGCTTCGAAGGTGGTCTCTTTCTTTTGAAAACTTGACTTTTACCCTCCCCTTTTGTTATATTTTCCTTAGCGGGATATTGACTTCCTGTTTTGCAGAGCGTACCTCTTTTTTTGTAGAAGCAAATTCTATTTTCTCTATTTTTTCAACCATGGATCACAAATTTGGAACAATCTAATAGTTTTTACGAACATCTGCTACTTTTAAAAGAGGTAAAATGAATAAATGTAAACAAGTAGTGGATTCAAAATCAATCTAGTTTGATATATACTCAACTCTTGAAGTTTATTATATTGATACGTTGTTCTAATAATAACTAACAAAATATCAAGCATGTAAATTGAGTAAAGGGTAATTGTGTATATTATGTATAAAGTTACCAGGCTAGTCTTAACATTCTTTCTGCTCATGAGTTTCTGGTTGGTTCTCAGCCAAAATCTTCAACCAGCTTCATTGCTTATTGGTGCTTTCTTTTCGTTTCTGGTTGCCTTATTGAGTTACGATTTTTTTATTAAACCAGATGAGGGCATGCGCGGTAGAGCTATTCGAACGATCTGGTTGTTACTTATTTATGTTTTTGTTCTACTTTACGAGATGTTTCTTGCCAGCATTGATGTAGTCTATCGAGTTATAACTATGGATATCAATCCAGAGGTAGTTATGATAAAGACAGATATAAAATCAGATTTGGGCATTGTGCTATTAGCAAATTCTATAACCTTAACACCTGGCACTATCACCATCGATATCGAAGGTGATCATCTTTACGTCCACTGGTTGTATGCACGTACAACCCATTTTGGGCATGCAGCAGAGTTGATCAAAGGGCGATTAGAATACTGGTTAGGGAGAATATTTATATGACTGCTGTTACCATTATTATTACTGTATTAGGTATAACTGCTTCACTTACTCTTTATCGGGTCATTTTTGGGCCTACACCATGGGATAGGCTAATAGCCGTTAATCTTATCTCGTCTAAAGTAGTTATGATCATGGTAGCTGCTGCAGTATTCTTCGAACGAAGGATATATCTGGATGTGGCACTGGTATACGCTATTATAGGTTTTGTAAGCATAATCGCTATTAGTAAATTTTTAGAAAGTGAGGATACCAACAGAAAATGATAGCTTACCTATTTATATTTCTGGGATTAGTTTTTATATTTTTTGGCACACTGGGAATCATTCGTTTTCCTGATATTTACACTCGGTTACAGACCAGCTCAAAGTGCGATGCTGCAGGCGCCGTCGCGTTGCTTGTCGGTTTGATGGTGAGGGAGGGTTTAGATTCGTTATCCTTAAGGATATTAATAATATTGGTGTTTTTATTGTTGACCAACCCGGTAGCCTCACATGCAATAGCACGCTCTGCCGCCATCAGAGGAATAAAACCATGGCGGAAGAAGAAGAAATATTAAAGGGGGTAGCAGATTAGAGCTGCGAAATTATGCTAATTGTGTTTCTGATAATGTTACCTGTGCTTGCTTTAGTAGCACTTGAAATTAAGAACCTATTAAGTGCAGTAATAGTATTGTCTGCATTTAGTCTCGTGTTATCTTTGATATTTTATTATCTACATGCACCCGATGTGGCTATTGCTGAGGCGGCAATAGGCTCTGGATTTGCTACAGTCATATTTCTAATTGCTATTAAGAAGAGAGGCGTGCTTATCATGTTAACCTATCCACATAGTCGCTTTTTCTATTATGATGATAAGGGTCGGCCAGCGGGTTTCGATTACGATATTTTATCACTATTTGCCAGAAAATTAGGCATCGAGTTGGAGTTAAAACACGTTCAGGATTGGCAAGAGCTCATCCCGCAGCTCATATTAGGCAAAGGAGATGTTATAGGTGCCGGTATGACTCGCCTGAATGAGCGCATGAAGCAGATCTGTTTCTCTGATGGCTACTTCCCAACTAAAGTAGTAATAGTAACTAACAGAGAGAACACTGCACTGAACTCTCTTAGCGATTTAAAGGGTAAAATTGTTACCTCCGTTAAAGATACCTCCTATCTCTCTGCATTGCAATCAATTGAAGGCATTAAAATTGATACTAACTTCTCCGACCCAAACACATTATTACAAGCAGTATCTGAAGGCAGAATCAACGCCGTTGCTGTTGACTTACCAGAGGCATTAATGGGGCACATATTTTATCCTAACCTGAAAAATGTCGATACCATTACTGATTTACAACAGTACGGATATGGTGTATCTAAAGATAAGCCAGAGCTATTAGCTGAAATGAATTCTTTCTTAAAAGAGATCAACGAGGATGGCACCTATCAAAAGGTATATAAAAAATACTTTCATTGAAAAGTATGTTATGGAGTGGATGTTCAAAGAAATGAAAAAAGTTTTTTTTATTATCATAATACTGGTAATGGCCATATTATTTATCTTGTCTGTAGATATCGAATATGGCAATCCGAAGAACCTGGATGTCGCTAATTACTATGTCGATCAAGGTCTTCACGATACCGGTGCAATTAACCTGGTTGCGGCTGTATATCTTGGTTATCGTGCTTATGACACCCTTATGGAGACAATAGTCTTATTTGTGGCAGTAGTAGGAGTTGTATTCTGTTTGCGGGGGAAAAGATAGATGGGGAGCTCAAAGATAATTAAGACCATAGCCCAGAAGCTATTTCCTTTCATCGTGCTTTTTGGATTTTATCTGATA
>NMQN01000679.1 GCA_003575245.1 Candidatus Atribacteria bacterium 1244-E10-H5-B2
AAAGAGGAATTAGCATATTACTGGTTGAACAAGATGTAAAAGTTGCTTTAGATATAGCAGATAGAGGATATGTGTTAGAGGCGGGGGTTGTTTCTATCCACGATACGACTGATAAATTAGCCAAGAATGAACATATAAAAACTGCCTATTTGGGAATAGCCTAACAATAATAAGACTTAGGCAAAATATCTGAAAAGTGATTCTCACAATAATATTTAAAAAAGGGGGGTGATAAATGAAAAAATAAGGAGGTAGGTAATAGTTAAATATATGTAATTTCAAAATTAAAAAGGAGGAAAAAAAGTGAAAAAATTATTAGTTTCAATAATATTGATTAGTGTTTTATTGGTTGGGTTAGTGGGAACTGCTTCTGCTTCAGATGGTGTCATCAAGATTGGAGCTGCAGTTTCTCTGACTGGTAAAATGGCTTATGAAGGAAGATTAGTTAAGGATGGATATGAAGTATGGGCAGACTGGGTAAATAGTCATGGTGGTATTAATGCCGGAGGCAAAAACTATGAAGTAAAAGTGGTTTACTATGACGACGAGAGTACTCCTGTTCGAGGTGCAAAACTTACTGAGAAGTTGATTACTCAGAATAAAGTACAATTTTTATTTGGTCCATTCTCCAGTTCCATTACCTTTGCTACTACAGCTATTGGTGAAAAATATGGAGTTCTTACTATGGCATCTTGTGCTAATGCGCTTAAAGTTTACGATAGAGGATATAAATATGTTTTTTCGGTTCTTCCACCTGCTACTACCTTAATGGCTCCAATAGCTTTTATGGCAGAGAATTTAGACCCCAAGCCTAAAACAGTAGCTGTTATATCAGCAAACGATCTCTTTCCATTAAGTTGTGCAGAAGGATTCGTAGATTATTGTAAGGAAGCTGGGTTTGAAGTAGTTCTTTTTGAAAAATATCCTGCTGGTGCTACTGACATATCTGCCTTGCTTACTAAAGTAAAAGACCTGAATCCCGATATTCTTGGTGTTGCCGGATATACTGCAGATTCATTAATGGTAATCAGACATTGTAAAGAATTAAATATTAATCCTAAAATTTATGCATTTTCTGTAGGAGTCATGATTCCCAGCTTTGTAAATGAATTAGGCGCTGATGCAGATTATGTTTTTGAAGGCGAATGGTGGCTTCCAAATATGAAAAATGAAGATTCAGTATTTGGAACTACTGCTGATTATGTTCAGGCTTGCAAAGATAAATTTGGAGAAGACTATGAAGTAGAATATCATGTATCTTGTGCAAGTGCTGCTGGAACTTTATTACAGTTGGCAATAGAGAAAGCAGATTCTATTGAGACCGATAAGGTTAGAGATGCTTTAGCGGGTTTGGATATAGAATTAGCTAGTTGGCCGGCAATTGCTTTTGATGAGACAGGAAAAAATGTTAAATGGTTACATCCGGTAATACAGGTACAAGATGGTAAATATGTTGTTGTTTATCCCGAATCTTCTCAGGAAGGTGCTCCAATTTATCCAGCTCCAGAATGGAAGAAAAGGTAGTATTTTTTACGAAGGGGTTGTAATCAATCTACAGCCCCTTTGCATTTTATAAAAGAAAACTAATTATTAGAATTTTTTATTTAAGCTCACTACTATTTAAGTGGTTTAAAGTGTGGAATTATTAATTATATCGATTTTTACTATATATCAGCCTGTTAGTTTGTTTTTTAAAAAGGAAAAATTATGAAGATTATTAGAGATAGTAATTTATGTTATGCCTGTAAAACCTGCCAATTAGCCTGTTCCTTCCATCACACTAAAGCCTTCTGGCCCGATCAAAGCAGTATAGCTGTATCTCGCAATCCTCAGGATGGAACTATTAAATGGCGTATCAAAACCTGTGATAAATGCATAGATGAGGAAGAACCTTTATGTGTAAAATACTGTATGTATGGAGCTCTTCAAATTTCAAACAAGAACGCCAATGAACAAGAGGTAAAAGATAATGATTAAAACAGGCGATATTAAAGGTTGTCTTGCAGGTAAAATTTTACGGATAGATTTATCTAATAAGAAAATATGGACAGAAGAAACTAAAAGTTATGCGGAAAAAACATTGGGCGGCAGGGGAATTAATTCCTTTATTATGATTAATGAAATAGAACCTAAAGTAAAATGGTATGACCCTGAGAACCTTCTCTGTTTCGGTGTGGGGTCTTTAGTTGGCACAATGACTCCCGGTGCTTGCAGGGTAGACATCTCAACAATAAATGTATTTAGCGGAGGGAAAGGCTCGGCCAATGTAGGCGGTTTTTGGGGACCGGAATTAAAATACGCAGGATTTGATAACCTGATTATTGTCGGGAAATCAAAAAAACCGGTTTATTTATATATAAATGATGATAATATTGAAATTAGAGATGCCAGTTCAATATGGGGTAAGGATATTTATGAAACAGAAAATATATTTCGAAAGGAAATTGGAGATGATAATATAAAAATTGCTTCAATTGGTCCCGCAGGAGAGAATAGAGTTAGGGGATCAGCAATAATTATAGATACAGCAAAAGCTGCTGGCGGTTCAGGAGTAGGTTGTGTCATGGGAGATAAAAGATTAAAAGCTATTGTGGTCCGTGGACATGGGAAAATTGCAGTTGCGGAACCGGAAAAATTTATGAAGGCAGTAGCGAAGTGTTATCAAAGATGCAAAGAAGAACCCAATGCAGGAATGATGCGTAAGTCTGCATTGAATCTATATTCTAATCCGGAATGGGAAGGCTGGAATACTAATATAGTTATTAAAAACGGTCAGGATGATCAATGGGAAAAAGAAAAAAGAATCAGGTTAATGAATCCTACAACAGGTGTTCCTAATATGCAGAAAGGAGCAAGAGCTTGTTATTCGTGTCCTATTGGATGTATGCCTTTTATGGAAATAAATAAAGGAAAATATAAAGGCGATAAAGGTGAAGGATTTTGGATTAATACCATTATGGGGCATGCTTGTCGATTTGATATTTCAGATCCGGAATCAGTGGTAGAATCCTGGCTACTTACCAATAGATTGGGATTAGATGGTGATTATGTGGCAGCCGGCTTATCCTGGGTTTTTGAATTATATGAAAAAGGTATTATAACTAAAAAAGATACTGATGGTTTAGAATTAGATTGGGGAAATAGTAAAACTTTAATAAAAATGATTAAAAAATTAGCTTACAGGGAAGGAATTGGGGATTTATTAGCTGATGGTATGGCAGAAGCGGCGAAAAAAATTGGCCGTAATTCAGAATACTATCTTATTCAGGTAAAAGGACAGCCTTCAATTGAACCTTTCCGTATTCCCAAGGGTTGGGCACTTGCCGTATCTACATCACCTGTTGCAGGAAGGCATTTAAGAGGAGCGACTATGGGGAGTAACCGATATGGTCCCAGACCTCGACCAGGAGACTTTAATGTAACAGATTATCGAAATCAGGCGAACGGAGTGGTATGGCAGGGGAAAACTAAAGAATTAGAAGATAATCTAGGTATCTGTAATTATGTGGGAACTTGGTCAGGGGCAAATTTCCTTACAACAACTGGCCTTACAGAACTTATTAATACAGGAATGGGACTTAATCTAACTGAAGAAGAATTGATGGACCATTATGCAGTTATAGGAAGAAATCTTGAAAAGGCGTTTAATGCACTGCATACCAATATGTCTCGCAAAGATGATATTCCTCCCAAGCGGTTTATAAAAGAGCAAGTGAAATCCGGTCCTTATCAAGGATTTAAGATTGATGAAGATAAATATAATCATATGCTTGATGAGTTCTATGAACTTTGGGGATGGGATAAAAAAACGGGGATGCAAACCAGGACAGGCTTAGAAAAACTTGGATTGAAAGGTATTGCTGAAAAGTTAGCAGAACAGGGCAAGTTAATTGACAAATAGTTATGGGATTATACCTGTATATATTTTTTAGAATTGATGTTTAAAATTTTACAATTCCTTTAATTAATGAAAAAATTTAGACAGGAAAGCGAAAAGGAAAATTATTTGAAAAAGAGGGGGTGGTAAAGTATTTAAAATTAAAAGTATAGTTATTTTTTATTAAAAAAATTTTTTAAAGGAGAAATTAATAATGAGAAATACAAAATTTACAATTGTTAGTTTAGTGTTAGTACTAATTATTGGATTGTCATTTAACGCATTTGCTGAGAAAAGTATTGGAGTAGAAGAATTAAAATTAAGTGCTGGCAGTGTTGGCGGTAGCTGGTATCCATTAGCCGGAGCGATGGCTGAAGTAATTAACAAAGAATATGATGGGAGTCCAGCAACTGGAATCCCGGGTGGCTCAGTATCTAATCCTGGGATTATTGCGAAAGGACAAGCCACCATTGGTTTTTCCTATTCCTCATATCTTGCAGCAGCCAACGTAGGAATGGATCCATATACTGAAAAAATGACTAACTTAAGAGGAATAATGAAAATTTTACCCATGTATATTCAAGTATTAGTAGATAAAGGCTTACCTTTTGATACCTTAGATGAACTTTTTGAACAAAAATATCCTGTAAAATTATGTCCTTTAAAACCGGGTGTTGGTGATTTTTGGGCAGCCCAAAAGATTTTTGAATTTTATGGATATGAGTTGGAAGATGTTAAAAAGTGGGGTGGAAGCCTTCAATTTGTAGGTTCGAGTGAAGCAGTAAATCTTTGGAGGGATCGTCATATAAACATGTATAACCGTCAAGGAGCCTGTCCTACTTCAGATGTATATGAAATGATGGTAGCTCGTCCCGCAAAAATTTTACCCATTTCCGGTGAGTTGAAAAAAAGTTTAATTGATGCATTCGGGATGTCTCCAATGATAGTCCCTGCAGGTACTTATCCGGGGATTGATAAAGATGTTGAAACTGTAGGAATGTCTGCAGTATTATTCTGTCGGGATGATTTATCAGAAGAAGTAGTTTATAATTTCACCAAGGTAATACTTGAAAATATAGAATATTTATCAGGGGTTTATGCAGCACTTGGTAAATTAGATATGAATGAAGCATGGCAGAATTTGGGTGCTCCTTTACATCCGGGCGCAGAGAGATATTTTAAAGAAAAAGGTTATATTAAATAATTTTAAAAACGACAATTTCTTTAAAAAGTTAGCGGTAGAGAAAGAAATTCTCTACCGCTAACTTTAATGTTATCTAAAAAAATTGTCACAATAAATCAAAGTTCGATTAGATAATGTATGTTACATAAAAGAGGTTTAAAACAAATGTCAATTTCAGAAAAACCTAATAACCCCCAAAAAATGCCTTCAAATGTACGGACTCTTACAGGAAGTACTTCATTTATTGTGTCTTTATTATTAGTTTTAATGTCAACCGTTCACCTCTATCAGGCCTGTTTTGGGGTTTTCGAAGCTACACTTCAACGTTCTTTGCATCTTATGTTCACAATATCTTTAACTTTTTTAATATTGTCATTTGAAAAAAAGAAATCGCTAAAAAAAATTTCCTGGTATGATATTATTCTTTTTTTTCTGGGAGTAATGTCTTTTGGGTGGATAATGCTAAACCATGAACGCCTAATCTGGAGGATGCCATACTTAAGTCCGGTTACTACGATAGATTCAATAATGTGCATTATAGCAATACTCTTGATTTTGGAAGCTGCTCGCCGAACCGTGGGCTTAGCTCTTCCTATCTTGAGTTTAATTTTTATATTATATAGTTTTTTAGGAGATTATATTCCTGGTTTATTTCATCACGAAGGTGTTCCTTTGTTTTTGTTTGTAGATCATATTTATTTAACCACTGAAGGATTATTTAGTAAAATCATTGGAGTAATTGCTACCTATACATTTATTTTTATATGCTTTGGGGGATTTTTAGAGATTAGCGGAGTAGGTAATTTTTATATAGAATTTTGTAATGCTCTGCTGGGAAAATATAGCGGTGGTGTTGCAAAAACAGCTGTTTTAAGTAGTGCGATGATGGGTTCTGTTTCAGGTAGCAGTGTAGCGAATGTTGCTACCACAGGAGCTTTTACTATACCTTTGATGAAAAAAACCGGTTTTACTGCAGAAGAAGCAGGGGCAATAGAAGTTGCCGCTTCAACGGGCGGACAAATGTTGCCTCCTATAATGGGTGCCGGGGCGTTTATTATGGCTGAATTTACCGGAACGCCGTATATTAATATCATAGCAATAGCTTTTATGCCAGCTCTCATCTATTACGGAATGGTATTTACTTCTGTACATATAATGGCGCGAAAAAAAGGCCTAAAGGGTTTACCAGCCTCAATGCGGCCTAATTTCTGGGAAACATTAAAAAAAGGATATCATTTAATATTACCCGTTATTGTGCTTGTTTATTTATTAATTAAAGGTTATACCCCTTTCTATGCAGGACTTTTATCCATTATTTTTCTAATTATTGTTACTTCGTTTAATAAAGAAAGCCGGTTCAATTTAGTAAAAATTAGGGATAGTTTAGAAATTGCTGCCAGGCGAACTATAAAAATATCTCCTGCCTGTGCTTGTGCTGGTATTATCTTGGGAGTATCTACTCAAACAGGGATAGCCTTAAAAATTTCTTCAATTATTCTTTCGGTTTCGGGCGGAATACTTTTTTTTGCAATATGTTTAATTGCGGTGATTGCTTATCTGTTAGGAATGGGTTTGCCGGTTACCAGCGCATATTTACTTATTGCTATTTTAGCTTCTCCAGCTTTGGTAAAATTAGGAGTACCTATGTTGGTAGCCCATATGATTATTTTTTGGTTTAGCCAGACCTCTGGATTTACTCCTCCAGTATGTTTGTGTGCATATACCGCTGCCGCAATTAGTGATGGAGATCCTATGTTAACCGGGTATAAATCATTCCGATTATCAATGGGAATTTTTTTAATACCATTTTTATTTGCATATTCTCCAATAATTTTCTTAGCCCACAATGCATCTTTTTGGCAAGCCTTATGGATATCTGTTACTGCTTTATCCGGGTTAATTTGCTTTAATATTGGATTTGAAGGATTTTTATCAGAAAAAATAAAAACAATTGAGCGTATAATTTTCTTGATTTGTTCAATTTTATTATATCTGCCTGAATATACGAGTGATGCAGTAGGTATAATAATTTTATTAGCAATAATGGGAATGCGATTTACAAGAAATCTTAGTAAAAATAAATTAAAATCGATAGCTAATGATTCCCCTCCTTTTAAATAAAAGATATATTGGAAAGAGGTAAGGCAGTTGTATGATCTAATTTTAAAGAGGGCAAGATTAGTTGACCCTAAAAATAAAATTAACAAAATTACTGATATCGCGGTAAAATCCGGAAAGATTGCTAAAGTTAATGAGGAGATTAATACTAATAGTGTTTCAAAAGTATTTAATTTACCTGGAAAGGTAGTAGTACCTGGAATCATAGATCCTCACGTACATTTGTCCTGCTGGATTGGTGGAAGTGAAGGATATAAAATGATGGCTAAGGTTGGAGTAATAACCGCTGTTGATTTTGCAGGCCCTATTGACGATATAATTAATACTATTAACAAAGAAGGTTCTGGTTTAAATATTGCAGGATTAGATGCATTGCGTCCAGGAATTAATATTTCAAAAGAAAATCCTTCATCAAAAGAAATAGAACAATTTATTGATAATTCGCTTGATAAGGGAGCTATAGGGATAAAAATAATGGGAGGCCATTACCCATTAACTCCTGAAGCCACAGCCAAAACTATAAAAATTGCTAATAAAAAGATGGCTTATATTGCTTTTCATGTAGGTACAACTAAAACAGGGAGCAATTTGAGTGGGTTTAAAGAAGCAATTTCCTTATTAGAAGAGCATTCAATCCACTTTGCTCATATTAATAGTTATTGTCGCGGGTTAATAAAGGAACCCTTAGAAGAGCTAAAAGAAATATTTTCTTTAATACAAAATAGGAATGGGATTGTTAGTGAATCTTATTTATCTCGCAATAACGGTAGTAGTGGGAAATGTACTAACGAAATACCAGATATGGATATTACAAAAGATTGTTTGAGAATGGGTGGATATTCTTTGACCAAAACAGGTCTACATCAAGCAATAATTGATGGCTTTGCAGAGGTTATCGTCAGTGTAAATGGAGAAAATGTATTATTAAAAGGAATAAAAGGAGCGCAATGCTGGCTTGATGCAGGTACTGATACTATAATTAGTTTTAAAGTGAATATATCTGAAATATTATTTCTGTGCGCAGTGCATAAAGATTTTAATAATAGGTTTTTAATAGATGCTTTTTGTACTGATGGCGGAGGGATTCCTCGAAACATGATTGTTGAGAAAGGTTTACAATTGATAAAATTTGGAGCAATTACCTGGGAAGATTTTGTAATTAAAAGCTCATTGATGCCTTCAAGAATGTTTGGATGGTTAAACAAGGGGCATTTAGCAGTAGGTGCAGATGCTGATATAACCGTTTTAGATCCTGGAAGGAACATGGCAGTAATGGGAATAAATAAAGGAAAAGTGATTATGATTGAAGGTATGGTTATAGGAGAAAAAGGTCGGATATTAACTACTGGACATGGCGGAAAAAAAATTGAAGAAGCAAATATAGATTATGAGGTATTTAACTTAAACAATTGCCTTCTTTACAATAGTAATAAAAATAAACATATAAATAGGAATGTAGTATTTTAATATAGTATATAAATAGAGCAAACAAAAAAGAGTAAATATTCAAACCGCTTTGTGATTTATCTATTATAAATGTAACCAGTACAAAAAAATCTTTATAGAAAATAATAATTTTTTATAAACAATATTTAATTTGTAAAGGAGATTTGTTTTGAAAATACTGTGTATAAATCCTAATAGTTCGCAAGAAGTAACGGCAGGTATTGAAAATATCTGTAAAAATTATGCTTTACCAACTACAGAAATAGAAGTAAAATGTATTAAAGAGGCTCCGCCGGGTATAGAAAGTTATCACGATGCTGCCATTTCTAAAAAATATTTATTAGATAAATTTGAAGAGTGGAAAGAGCAGTATGATGGTTTTGTAGTTGCCTGCCATAGTGACATAGGAGTTGATTTACTTAGAGAATTAACTGATAAACCGGTGATAGGCATAGGAGAAGCTTCAATGCTTTTTGCTCTGCCTTTGGGACATAAATTTAGTATACTCTCTTTAAAAAAAAAGAAAATTCCCCAGAAGGAGGACTTAGTTAAAAAATACGGACTTGTAAATCGATGTGCTTCTATCCGGGATACTGGATTGGGAGTTATTGCAAATTATCAAGAAAAAAAGAGAAAACTTATACAAGAAGGAGAAAAGGCAGTAAAAGAGGATGGAGCAGAAGTTTTAATCCTTGGATGTGCAGGAATGGCAGGTTTAGATAAGGAGATTGAAAAAGTAGTTGGGGTTCCAGTTATTGATGGAGTAGTAAGTGCTATAATGACAATAGAATCACTTATTAGATACAGAGTA
>NMQN01000266.1 GCA_003575245.1 Candidatus Atribacteria bacterium 1244-E10-H5-B2
GAAGCATTGGCAAAAGTGTGACAGGGCACGGTCCTTTGTCACATATGAACTTTGTCGGTAAAGAAATGGAGAATTTATCAATATGAATTGGAAACTTATAAAGCAAAATAAGACATTCTTATCAATCGTTATAATTCTTTTTATCATTTTTGGATTAGTCCTATATTTTGGTGGGAATCAAATATATGAGGGAGAAGCAAAACGGCAACACGAGAACGAGGTTTATCAATTACTTTCCGCCAAGGAGATAATCGAAGTATTTTTTTCTGACTTTGGAGATGATTTGTTCTTCCTAAAGGATCTTCCAAGCACTAAAGGTTATATAGATAGTGATTTTGAATCCATAAAGTATAGAAATGAAGTTAAGGAGATATTATATACCTTTGCGAAGAATCATAAATATTATTATCAACTCAGAATTATAGATTCTTCAGGATACGAAATAGTTAGAATAGATAATAAGCGAGATGGCACCACTGTGATTGTCCCCGATTCCGATCTGCAAGACAAGAAGCACCGATACTATTTTCAAGAGACCAGGAAACTGGATAGAGACCAGATGTATGCTTCTCCAATAGATTTGAATATTGAACAGGGGAAAGTAGAGATCCCTTACGTCCCGGTAATAAGGTTAGCCTTGTCCTTGTTTGACTCTAAGGGAGAAAAGAAGGGGATTTTGATTTTGAATATGTATTTCTCGAGAGTTCTTGAACTCCTACTTGAAAATATGTTCATTCAGACTGAAGAAGGGAATTTAATATCATTAAACCCCGACAGATCTGTTAACTTCAATAAGTCAAACTATGATTTTGATTTTAGTGTTCGTTTTGGCGATTTGTACATTTCGGATTTAGAGACTATTTACTATTCTACTGTGGAGTTCCTTCCTGGCGAGAGATTAACCTTAGCGATATACCACAGTCACCTTTCGTTGAAAATAGCATTACAGAGACTGATACTATCATCTATAATAATTCTTACCTTATTTCTTTGTCTGATATTGATTATTGGCTACATAAATTTTTCAAGATTCAGAGAGTTGATAGGGGCACAAAAAGCTATTATATCCTCTCTTGCAGGACTTACCGAGGGGAGAGACCCGGAAACAGGACGTCATTTAGAAAGAACAAGGAACTACTCAGTGATATTGGCAAAACAGTTGCGTAAGGACAAAAAGTACCGAAAACTCATCACTAATGAATTTATTGAAGATCTTTATGATGCCACTCCTTTGCATGATATAGGAAAAGTGGGAATACGAGATGCCATCTTATTAAAAGAATCAAAACTGACCAATGAAGAATACGAAGAGATGAAGAAACACGCTCAGATAGGAAAACAGGTACTTCGGAACACCATTGATAGGTTCAAACTTAAACAATCATTTTTTATTATAGGCAGAAACATTTGTGCGTATCATCATGAGAAATATAATGGTAAGGGATACCTGGAGGGTCTAAAAGGGCAGGAAATTCCTTTGGAGGCAAGAGTCTTTGCCCTGTGCGATGCCTATGACGCAATTAGATCGAAAAGACCTTATAAAGATGAACTGTCACATGAAGAGGCATTAAGGAGAATCAAGTCTGATAGCGGTGAACACTTTGACCCGGATATTGTGGATGCTTTTCTGAAATGTGAGAAGGAGTTCCTGAAAATAAGTGATACTTATAAAGATTGATATATAAAAAAGGGATAGGCTACTTTAATTTTCAGGTTTTTAGTTCAAATAAAAAACAAATAGCAAAGCCCTATAGAGTAACAAAGGTTGCACTCTACAGGGCAAGCCCTATGCAGTAGATGGCCCACTCTTAATTCTGCTTTCAGCTATAGGTGCTGCTCTTATGTCCCTGAGTACTATAATTGTAGCCATAAATGCTCCTGCCATTCGTGTCTCCTTATATGGTTATACTTGAATAGAAAGTTTCCTAAATGGTAGATTAAATCTATAATAGAATTAAATATAATTTATCAATAACAAAAGTTTTAACTCAAGTAGGTTCATTTATAAAATATATTAGTTGAGGAGAGATATGATGAAGTATAACTTTGATGAGGTTATTGACCGCACTAATTATCATTCCGTAAAGTGGGATGAATTAGAAACTAAATTTGGGGCCAAAGATGTCCTCCCTATGTGGATTGCCGATATGGAGTTTAGGTCACCGAAACCGGTAATTGAAGCCATTAAAAAAGCCGCCGAACATGGTATTTATGGCTATACTTCGAGGCCGGATTCCTATTACAAGGCAATAATTGACTGGATGGAGAGAAGACATAACTGGAAAGTAAAAAAAGACTGGATAGCTTTTAGTCCGGGAGTAGTTCCTGCCTTAAGTTTTATTATCAGAGCATTTTGCCAACCTGGCGATAAGGTTATTGTTCAACCTCCGGTTTATTATCCCTTTTTTCGAGTTATAGAAAATAACGGTTGCCACATAGTGAATAATCCCTTAAAGCTTAGTAATAAAGAATATTTTATAGATTGGGAGGATTTAGAAAGAAAGGTTGATGACCCCAGAGTAAAGTTATTGATATTATGCAGTCCACATAATCCGGTGGGGCGGGTTTGGCAGAAAGAAGAGCTTATTATACTGGGAGAAATTTGTTTAGAACACAATATTATTGTTGTTTCTGATGAAATCCATGCTGATATTTTATTAAAAGGGTATAGGCATATCCCATTTGCTTCGATTTCACCGGCGTTTGCTCATAATTCAATTACCTGCACTGCACTGAGCAAAACCTTTAATTTGGCAGGACTTCAGACTTCTACCATCATTATTCCTAATAAAAAATATTATAAAATCTATGAAAATATCTTAGATAGTTTAGCCCTTGACGAAAACAATGTTTTTGGACTGGTGGCCTTAGAAGCTGCTTATAGATACGGAGAAGAATGGCTTGAGCAATTATTGTCTTACCTGAATGAGAATTTAGAATTCTTGATGAAATATTTTAAAGAAAAAATTTCAAAAATAAAAGTTATAAAACCGGAAGGGACTTATTTAGTCTGGCTGGATTGCCGACAATTAGGATTAAATGCCAAGGATTTAAATAATTTTATGATTAAAAAAGCCAGAGTAGCCCTTGATGATGGATATTGGTTTGGCACCGAAGGAAAGGGCTTTATGAGAATTAATATTGCCTGCCCCAGGTCTTTTCTTGAGGAAGGTTTAGAGAGAATAGAAAGAGCAGTTAACAGTTAAAGAAAACCTACCAGGGGACGGTCCTCTGGCAGGAAAGTAATTTTTGCTTTTTATTCAATTAAGAGATTTAAGGAGGGGAAGATGAGAAAGGTTGAAGAGATGATTAAAGAGGAAGGGCTCTGGGCTGGTTTAAACCATCCGATGATTTCGATAGAAAATAGCGAGGTAGTGATTTTTGGTATTCCTTTTGATGGCGGGGTGAGTTTTAGAGCTGGGGCAAAAGATGGACCCCGAGCACTGCGAGAAATAACCTA
>NMQN01000810.1 GCA_003575245.1 Candidatus Atribacteria bacterium 1244-E10-H5-B2
CTGTGACAGGTAGCAATGAATCAAGCAAATAACTAGTTAAAAGTAAATCAGGTATAGAAAACTGGAAATCAGGTCCTGAACCAACTTCTATGGCAGCTATTGTCTTAAGCCATGCATCACCCCACATAACCACTTCTTGTGTTACATTGATATTGGGGTATTCTGCTTCAAACAAATCTATAACTTCCTGGAAGGCAGCAACACGGTGCGCAGGAGCTTCATGATGCCAGAATGTTAGCTCAATAATCTCTTCCTCAACAGGAGCTTCTTCTTCCACTTTCTCTTTCACTTCTTCTACAATCTCCTCAACCTCTTCTTCCGAAATCACAGCTTCTTTCTTACATCCTGCAAGTGAAAAAGTTACTACCATAGACACAGTCAGCAATACTACTAACAACCGCAATAATTGCTTTTTCATTTCTTTTACACTCTCCTTTTAAATAATTTTTGATAAAATCTTTTCTGGGATTTGTCCGAGATTTTAGCTTTAACAACATTAAATTCTACTTGAACAAATCTCATTTTTTTATTCCATAGAATCGCCTCCCGAATATGTTAATATTTAATAAAGTCTATAAAACAAATAAATTATCACTGATATATTCCTATATAGCTTATAATAAATCTATAGAACTTGCTTATCTCATCTTCATAGAGTATTTGAGCTACAATGCTTTTCCATAATTAACTTTTAAGCAATCTTTCAGATATCTAACTTTTATAAGATACTAACTAAAGCATCTTAACTTTATACCAATACTCTTCCTCGTATTCAGCATTAGCATCATCTCCACCCTCACAATTTGCACTTACCCATATTTTTGGTTTTACACCTTTTGAAAGCATATATTTAACAGTTTCTTCTTCCATACGTCGCACAATATACCCATCAGTAATTGTAGAGATAGGACAAATAGAGCGGTTAAATTCTTCTATCTTAATTACAGTATCACCAATGGGATTATAATCATCAATAAAAAGATCCACGATATCCATGAGGTTTTTTTTGGATTCGTGACGGGTATAATGATCCACAGGAATATCCTCTTGCCATATTGAGCTGCCAACTCCAATGACAATAGCACCACGTTCCTTACATTCCAGAGCAGCATCAATTGTTCCAGCATTAATACCTATATTATTGAAGATAACAATAACATCATCTTTCTTTACACGGAAGTAATCCATTAAAGCACGAAAATATCCTTGTACCCGCTCTAGACGAATACTACGGGTTCCGCCATTAATAGGAGAGCTACTTACATCAAGAGTAGGATTAACTGTGACAAAACCTCCAGCTCGATGACTCATATCAAGAACCGGAAGATATGTATGGCCTCCAGTACCAACTAGTTTTACCAAGCCACCTGCCATCATGTTATCACCCATTATTTTCCCAGCTTTAACAAAATTTTCAGCTTGATGCTCTTCAATCTTGTCTAAAAATTCTTTGCAAATTTCAAGAAAACTCTTGTTACTAACCGGGTAGTTGCGCGGCCATTGCTTATTAAAATTTTCCAATTCAAATCAACTCCTCTCTTTTATACTTTGTATTAAATAAACTTTTATTTTATTATTGCCCAAAATGTCATCTTCATTAATTTCACAAAAATTAACTTTATTTGCTTCTTTAGTTAAAGAATAATTCATCCTTTTAAGATAATACCTCCTGTTCAATTTTGTAAGGAAATTTATTCATAAGAAGGGATTCTATAGCACAAAAAGAAGCACCTACTACTCCAGCGTCTTCACCAAGCAAAGATAATTTAATCTCTGGAATCTTAAAAGATATTGAACTTTTAATCTTCTCTATAATTGGTTCTAAAAATAATCTTCTTACTTCAGGTAGATTACAGATATCTCCACCTAAAACTATAATCTGGGGATTTATAATTAAAATTAAATTAATTATTCCAATGGACAGAAAATTAACCATCTCTTTTATAATCTCATTTGCAAGCTCATCGCCGCGGGTTGCTGCTTCACAAACCATGTAAGGCTCTATTTTCTCAATATCATTTTTTACCATTTCAGTGATTATAGTTTTTCTACCTTTCCTGATTTCTCCTATTGCTTTCTTTTTGATACTCTCTACCGATGCAAATTTTTCTAAAAAACCTTTATTTTTTATTTTAAAACCCAAATTGTCAGCATTAATTATTGTAAAACCAACTTCACCTGCAGAACCATAAAAACCCCTATGTAGATGATTATCAATAACTATTCCTGCCCCAATTCCATTACTTATTTCTATAAATATAAAATCGCTAAACTTTCTCCCTTCCTCATAATGTTTTTCTCCCAGAGCAGACAGGTTAACGTCATTTTCTATATATACAGAGATATTAAATTCACTGCTAAGAATTACTTTTAAATTCAGGTCCTTCCAATTTCCATAAAGAGGGGCACTTATAATTTTTCCGCTATCTATATCAATAACAGCTGGAACTCCTATACATATTGCTTTAATTTTATGTTGTTTTAATTTTTTTCCCTGACTGTATTTCCTTAAAAACTTTTTTACTTCATTAATCATTTTTTCAGCTATATTTTTATCATTTGAAATCTTAAATCCCTGGTATTTCTCAACTGTTTCACCATTAAAATTAGTCAGGGCAAGTTTAAATTTTTCTTTTCCTAAATCTATTCCTATAACAAAACCTTTATCCTGGTTTATCTTAAGAAGTGTTGGTCTCTTTCCACCTTTAGTTACCAGCTTCTCTGTTTCAATAACATAACCATCCTTAATAAGCTTACCTATGACTCTTGATACTGCAGGGGCACTAATTTTAAGATCCTTTGATATCTTTATTCTTGAAATAGGT
The DNA here is from genome assembly GCA_003575245.1 of Candidatus Atribacteria bacterium 1244-E10-H5-B2. The sequence continues at coordinate 2,826 of NMQN01000810.1, forward strand.
TCATTTTCACGAAGATAGTTAAAAATTATGGACATATTAATTTTATATTGCAGTTTCGAACTTACCGTTCTTGAAAATTTTAAAGATTTTTCCATATTAAAATTTAAAGTTATTAGTTATTTACTGTCGGTAATTATAACAAAAATTATTATCATATGTCAAATATTTTTTAAGATTTTTTATAGCGTCGGAAAAGTCGGGGTGTTTAAATCCTTTATAGTTAGATCCAAAACCAGATATAACTGGAGAAAAACTGGATATCTTACCACCGGACGGATCATAAAAAGTTTACGAAAATCTTACGTAAACTTTTGTAAACTCTGACTGTTATTCAACTGTTTTATCAGTCAAAATCTAAAATACTCTGTATACCTGAAATGTTGAACTTTGTTTAATTAGCCAGCCTTTGAAATAAATCTTATATCCAGTTCAGTGTCTAAAGCCTCTGCGATTTTTTCTAATAATCTTAATGATGTATTATGCCTTCCGCTTTCTATTCTTGCTATACTTGACTGTTTTGCACCGGTTAGCTTTGCTAATTGTTCCTGAGTTAAATTCTTCTTTCTTCTTAAAGAAAGTATCTGCCTTATTATCCTGTACTCTGGTTCTAGTTTTTCGTATTCTTTCTTAAAT
>NMQN01000710.1 GCA_003575245.1 Candidatus Atribacteria bacterium 1244-E10-H5-B2
CCATTTTCCACAAGTTTCATTTTCTTTACATTGCCAGCAAAATTCAATCCCCTTTTTCTTTAACGCACAAGTGATAAAAGGACACCCAGCAGATATTCTAAATTCGCTTTTACAGCCTTCGCATCTACTTTTACTTTCGGTGCGGTAACGAGGGCAAAGTCTGCAAGAAAGACCACAGATTCCAATCTCAGGATATTTGATTTGCACATTTAACTTTATTGTCATATTATTTACTTTTCTTGTATTCAAAAAACTCTTTTATCTTATAACTTCCACAATGTCAGTGGGCATTATATCTGTATTAGAAAATTTAGTTGTAACCAGAGCTATAGAAAGTTTTTCTCTAACTGTAATTACCCTTGCCTGGGCAATTAAATCTAATTCTCTATCCAGGACTTCGTTGGTTTTAGGATCTAATATAACCTCTCCTTCCTGGAATATTTTTATTTCATCTCCAACCTTGATACCAGAGTTTTCTCCTAGATTTATATATACTTGAGTTATTTTCCCACTTGAAGTTGATTCTACTTTTACTACATATCCTTCTAAAGGTAGGGAAGAGATTACTATTGCTCTACTATCCATCTTTACAGCAAATTCTACTGCAGTTTGTAAACAGACATCTTCTATTGCAGAGAAAATATCGGTTACCGATTCAGAAGACAAGCCTAATCCTCCTGCCACAGGAACTCGAATAGATACTCCGGATTTTGAGGTGCTTCCTTTTTTTACTTCAGAAAAAATAATTTCTCCAGTGGTTACATTTATAGCCCTTACAGTTATCGTTACTGAAGCAGTTGATTTTTTTAGACTTAAAGGCCCTAATTGGATTCCTCCTGATTTCTTATAAACTATACTGGTTACACTTCCTGTAACTATTAAATCTACACCGAGCATTTTCCCAATTTTAACCGCAGTAGATGGGTCAACTCTTCCGGAATAAGCTTGAAAATCTTGTTCTTTTAAAATAGCGTCTAACTTAACCCTTTCGAATACTCGAAAGCCCTCAGTCTTTATCAGGGCATTTATCATTAAATCTGTAGCTGCCTTAGATAATTCTGAATCAATACGCCAGATGTAACCCGGGGCAGTAGAGTCAAATCCAATCACTGCTACCCTGGGTAGTTCTTTAGAAAATCCCACACTCGATACTATTAAAATAATTATTAAAACCATCAAAACTTTCAAAGTTATATTTCTCCTCTTTAACATTTTTATAACCTCCCATTTCTTGTTATTTGCTTTGGGGGTCAGGTCTCAACATTTGACATAAGTTAATCTAGATGAGATAACCAGGCAACTTATGTCAAATGTTGAGACCTGACCCCCAGTACATAATAAAAAAGTATTACTGTATCCACATACTCTATATAATATCAAAATTCCTTCTTTTTTTAAAATTATTTTAAAAAAGTCTTATTAATTCCTATCAGTATTTCTAAAATTAACTAATTATCCGGAATATTAAAGGGGATGCACTCTATCATCAAAGTCACCGTTGAGTGGTTGATAAAGAACCATCCCCTGATATAACCATAACTTGCTCAAAAAAATAAAACCTGACAGAGGACCGTCCCCTGTCAGGTTTCTCTGTCAGGTTTTACAGAACCGTCTGTTACACCTTGGGTAAATCCTTTAATGCTTCTTCAATTTTTTCCTGGGGATAGGCATAATCTTTTAATTTTCCGGCAAAGTAAGCTTCGTAAGCTGCCATATCCACATGTCCATGTCCACTATGAGCCAGTAGTATTGTTTTTGACTCTCCGGATTCTTTACATTTAAGTGCTTCATCAATAGTAACCCGAACAGCATGGTTGGTTTCCGGCGCACCAATAATCCCTTCATTTCTGGCAAAGGTTACTCCTGCCTCAAACGTACCCAATTGGTGTTCTGCCCGCGCTTCCACTAATCCTAATTTTAGCAGATGACAGATAATGGGAGCCATTCCGTGATACCTTAAACCTCCAGCGTGAACCGGTGGTGGTATAAAACCATGCCCCAAGGTATACATCTTCATTAAAGGTGTGAGTCCTGCTACATCACCATAATCATAACTATAAGGACCCCTGGTTAAAGTCGGACAACTTGCCGGTTCAATGTTTATTATTCTTAAATCAGGTTTTCGCCCTTCAATTTTATCTTTCACAAATGGTAAGAAAAGTCCGGCAAAGTTTGACCCTCCTCCCACACAACCAATAATAATATCAGGATATTCATCAATCTGCTCCATAATCTTCTTAGCTTCTAATCCGTTTATGGTCTGGTGTAATAAAACATGATTTAATACACTTCCCAGGGAATAATGGGTATCATCACGACCGACCGCTTCTTCTACTGCCTCACTGATAGCCAGACCAAGACTTCCCGGACAATCGGGATCTTTAGCCAACATATCCCTTCCGGCTTGTGTTTCAGGAGAGGGACTGGGAATACATTTTGCCCCCCAGGTCTCCATCATTATTCGACGATATGGTTTTTGCATATAACTGATTTTAACCATATATACTTTAATCTCCAGACCAAAACAGGCACCTGCAAAAGATAGAGCGCTACCCCATTGCCCCGCACCCGTTTCTGTAGTAATACGATTAATCCCTTCCTTCTTATTATAGTAAGCCTGAGCTACCGCCGTATTGGGCTTATGACTTCCGGGAGGACTGGTACCTTCATACTTATAATAAATTTTAGCGGGAGTATCCAGTGCTTTCTCCAATCTCCGGGCTCGGTAAAGGGTAGTCGGTCTCCATATCCGATAAATATCCTGAATTTCTTCGGGAATTTCAATATACCGCTGGGTACTCATCTCCTGTTCTATTAAAGCCATAGGAAATAAGGGTGCAAGGTCATCTGGTCCAATAGGCTTGCCTGTTGCCGGATGTAAAGGAGGTGGAAGTGGCTCTGGCAAATCGGCTAAAATATTATACCAGGATGTGGGCATTTGTTTTTCATCAAGAACAAATTTAACTCTTTTCATTTTTTTATTCTCCTTTCAAATTTAAAAATTTAATTTTAACTAAATTATCTTTTTTGCTCTTTTATAAATATCTCTTGCCCCCTGAGGGGCCAATTGTACAATAAAAATTTAAACATATAAAACCTCCTCTCTCTTCTATTCTGTTTTTTTTAGAAAACTCCTGAATACTTTTTCTTATAAATAAAAAGGCCCTCTGTCCCAATTTATTCTAATAATAGGGACGGAGAGCTGTTTTTTCCGCGGTGCCACCCTGATTGAGTCTAACAGATTAATATAATTTAATATTAAAATTATTTTCTATTAGACCCCTCTTGATTTAGTGTAGAGGTATATAAACAAAAAAACCTTTCATCTCCAAGAGACGAAAGGTTAATTCCGTGGTGCCACCCTAATAGGATTTTTATTTATTTAGAAAAATCCTACTCTTTAAGAGTACGGGAAATATAAATTAATTATATACCGATACACTTTTCCTTTTCACGG
>NMQN01000694.1 GCA_003575245.1 Candidatus Atribacteria bacterium 1244-E10-H5-B2
TTTAGCTATTAGATAATCCCGTTCGCCTGGCTTTAATTCTATTTCAGGCCAAGCGTTAGAAGTTCTCGCATATAAAGGGCCTCCATCGACATCTTCTACTATCATATTTACACTACCTTTCCAAACATTTTCCCCTTTATTAGTAGCGTAACACTGAGTTACATAATAATCCGGTGCCTCTGAAAATAGTATATCTTTTGGACTTAAAGTTAATACAGATTGTTTTTTATTCCCTTCACCACAACCCGATAAAAATATAACTAATACTAAAACTAAACCTACTAAAAAATATTTCCTTTTCATTTCTTAAATTCCCCTTTTGTTATCTTTTTTTTGCCTTTACCAAAGTCCACATCTTCCCTGGTAGACATCCCTTCATACGGGTTTTTAATCTCTTTCGGAGTTGGTATCGCCATAATTTTCTTTAGCAATTCTTCAAGAGACTTTATTTCGTCATCCCTATAATCTTTTAGTATCCCCCAAATTATTTTTCTGTATTCTGTCTTAGTCAATTTTTTTACCTCCTTTAAATATTAAAATGTTTTAATATTGGAGAAGACCGGTTAGTTAAGTTAGAGACAGAACTCTGGAAAAGTAGAACCCTAACTTGACCTTGCGATCCCCATTTTTTTGGTTATTCTAAATATCTTTAAATTGCGATCCTATGTTTTAGTTTATATTCCCTATTGTATTTTCTGATCCTTTCCCGGTTTTTTATTATCCAAAGTTCTCTCCGGATCTGACAGGCCTCTTTATTCTCCTGGTAATATTTCAAGTTTCTTTCCTTAATCGCTTCTTTATTGCTCATATACCATTTTTTAGCGTTCTTCTTTAACTGTTCCTTATGATCTTCCCGGTATTTCTCGTTATAAATACTCCTGTTCTTTTTGTGATTATCTCTATATTCTTTACCTTGTATCAATATTTTACTTTGATTCTGGTAATAATATTTTAAGGCTTCCCGGTTCCGGCATTCTTTGCAGATATTAGTCCGGCTGTTAAGATTCCGCTTATCTACCGAAAATTTAAATACCGGCTTTATTTCCCCGCACTTCGAACAGGTCTTAAAGCATTTTGTTTTTTCTCTAATTTTATTCTCCCTCTCCTGGAAGTCCAGGCCGATCGGAGAAAAATAATCCAACCCAAAATCGGTTGAACCCGACTTTTTCACCTATTACCACCTTCTGAAAATTTCTTTAAAATACCCCCAAAAATCTTTTTTATTACCTTCTAAAAATATCCCCTGCCCCCCCCTAAAAAACGTTTATTTAAGGGGACAGGGGGACCGGCAATCCGAGAACTCTGGCGAGAAAGCGGACCGCCGGGATACTTTTAATAACCTCTATAACCTTTGTTATTATCAAATACTGTTTTATGATCATAGGCAATAAATTTTTTATGCTTTCCTCTTTCCCGGGAATCTTCTTTTTCCTTAATAATTTTCTCAATAGATTTTAAAGCCAGTAAATATTTAGATCGTTCGCTTTCTGTTAGACCTTCTTTTTTTAATTCCCATAGATAAAATTTTTTAGTTTGTTTTAAACTTTTTAGTTTTATATTATTGATTTTTTTCATTTAACCAATTATCCCTTTCTTTATTTAATAATTCCTCTATTTGTATATTTAACCAGAAAATTCTCCGATTTCCTGCTTTCTGTTATGCAATTAACCAAAAAGCCCATTTTAGCTACCTGGTAGCCCTTTTTAGAGGTTTCCCTCTATCCCCTTTATGATGTTATGCGAATAACCTCGAAATAGCCCCCGGATAGCCTGAATATCTATCCTGAATAGCTTAAATAACGAATCCCGAAGATTCAATTCCACTTCGCTTTAGCGCATAAATGATTTAGAATAAAATCAGAGATGATCTGGTATAATTTAATAATAAGTTTTATAATGGCCATAATTAATTGCCTCTAATTTTAAAATATATCCCTGCTCCCCAGACGAAATTTACTAAAAAAGACTGGAGAGCAGGGAATCGGTAACCCGGAAGGAATTGGATAAAAATCCAGGCTACCGGTTTTCAATCTCACAGTGGTGAGCTATATTACTATCTTACCTCAAATTTAATCCAATCTAAAAAGTAATCATTTTCAGGTCCTAATCTCAATCCAACCCAAACTTCTTCTTCTACACAAACGTGCCTTGTTTCCGTTGATCCAGCAGACACATTGACAATATTGTATGATGGTCCAATTTCTTCACCAGCTAATTCCCCTCCTGGGTTAATGATTATATTAGACCACGAAGTAACTGTTCCTACTTCTCTGTCTACCCTATAATCAAAAGCATAGCCATTATCAGTAGGATTAACAAATTCGAAATCGATACAGGAGCCATCTATTGTCCAATTAATATAGGGATGGCCTTCTACTCTATTTGTATCGTTTTGACCTGAGTTTTGAGTTACTATAAGTTGTTCTACTACTGCTTGTTCTACTACTATAGTTATAGTGATTTTTTTCCTACATAATAGAGTACCGCCTGGAGATGTCCTAACCTCTAATGTTGTCGAATAAGTCCCTGCTTTCGTAAATGTTCCTCTAAAGTTTGCTGTAGCATCTTCCATGGTGAATTCTTCTGTCTGAAAAACATCGCCCTCTACCAAAAAGACTACATCTGATCCGACACCTATTTCAAGAGTTCCTTCTATACTTTCATTATCTTCCGATGTTGGCACTCCAAAGTGAGCTATTACAGACTTTCCTGAATCATCATTAGCTGTCATGTTTACCGCAAACCAGTATGGTTCACCTACTGTAAATGTTGGTGAATCTACTGTTATCTTCATCGGTACCCTTTTCGTAACTGTTACGGTAAATCCCTGGGTAGCACTCAAAACTCCATCAGATACCTTCACAATAACCAGATTACCCCCAATTTGGGTTGCACCAGGTATCCAACTAATCACTCCAGTACCAGAGTCGATAGACATCCCATCAGGTTTAGTAGTTAAAAAGTAAGTTAAGCTATCTCCATCGGGATCGGTAGCTTCTACATCATAAGTGTATTCTGTCCCTTCAGTCGCAGTTTTAACTGGAGTCGATGTTATCTCCGGTTCCTGGTTCTCTACAATTGGCGGTGTAGTTATACCACAGCCTACCAATAAGAACGAAATCAGTAACAAAGATACTAATACTAAAATTCTTTTACTTAACATTAAATTTTCCTCCTTAAAAAATTTTTAAATACTTACGAAAAGACTCTCATATCTCCTGTCTCTAAGCTATAAGATCACCTCCCCCTACACTTGATATTTAGTCTTTCTATTTAGACGATTTAAGATGTCTTCTCCGCTCGTTCTTGATCCCCTTATCCTTATTGATTCTCCTATCTCTCTGAAAAGCCACATAGGGAACACTGATAATCTCTCCAGCAATTATTTTTTCTTTAACTTTTTCAAGCTCGGAGAAATATAATCTTAATCGTCTCTTGCAAGCCTCAAAGGTAACAG